>DUUZ01000097.1 GCA_012841255.1 Clostridiaceae bacterium | reverse complement strand
GGCGGCCTGCCGCCAAAGGCACGTCAAGGCCGATCAGGGCCATGATCCGGCCGGCATTGTAGGTCGTCTTTTCCAGGGTCTGGTTGCCCGAGGATGTCGTCACCCCCAAAATCTTGAGTTCGGGGCGCGAACGGGCCAGGACCCAGGCAATGGCGTCGTCGTGACCGGGATCGCCGTCGAGAATTACCGGTATTTGTTCCAAATCCATCTCCTTTTCTAGAGGACAGGCCGAATCGAGTGTTTGCGCATCTTGCGTGTCTGGCCGATCGAGTAGAGGACCAGGCCGATGACGGTGACCAGATAGGGAATCATGGCGACCAGATAACTGGAGACCCCCTGGAGGCCCGACACCTTGGTCCGCAGGGCCTGGGCCATGCCGAAGAGGAGGGAGGACAGCATGCTGCCCACCGGCTCTCCCCTGCCCATGGCCTGGGCCGCCAGTGCGATAAAGCCACGGCCGGCCACCATCCCCGAGTTCCAGCCCTGGGAATAGTACATGGACATGAAAGCTCCGCCAAAGCCCGCCATGGCCCCCGAAAGCGCGATGGCGATGTATTTGACCTTGAGAACGCTGACGCCGACGCTGGAGGCCGCATCAGCATTCTCACCGACCGCCCGGATATTGAGTCCGACGGGGGTCTTGTAGAGCAGGACCCACATAAGCCAGACAAAGAGGAAGGCCAGGTAGGTCAGGATGGCATGCCCCGACAGGATCTCGCCCAGGATGGGTATCTTGTTGATCAGCGGGATGCTGATGGTGGGGATCAGGATGTTGGGCGACACCAGGTTCCCTGTATTGCCCCGAAGTCCTGTGAACATGTTGAGGAGGAAGATGGTTCCCCCCGCTCCCAGCATATTGACCGCGATACCGGCCAGGATAATATCCGTCTTCAGTTTCAGGGCAAAGAAGCCCATCATAAGACCCAGGAGGGCTCCCACCAGAACCGCTCCCAGGACACCCAGGATCCAGCTTTGGGTCCAGTAGGCGATCAGGAAGCCGAAAAGGGCCGTGATCATCATGGTGCCTTCAAGGCCGATGTTGACCACCCCTGCCTTTTCAGCCACAACGGCCCCCAGGGTGGCAAAGAGGATGGGTGCTGTAATCCGCAGAACCGCAAAGAGGAAGTCTGCTTTCAAAATGGAGTTCAGCAATTGCTCAAGCATGGTTCTCACCTCCGTTCAGAAGACTGGCATCCAGTTTCATCAGGTCCTCCTGGGTGGTCTTGACGACCAGCTTTTGCCGGTAGCCGGACAGGAACTGCTCGGCTGCAAAGAAGAGGAAGATGGCCGCCTGGATGATATCGATCATCTCGACGGGAACGTCGCAGTAGGTGGACATGAGGAGGCAGCCCTTGTTCAGGTAGGCGATGAAGAAGGCCGCCAGCGGAACGAAGGCCGGATTGTTCTTGGCCAGGATGGCGATGGTGATCCCCACCCAGCCGTAGCCGGGCAGATCCCGCCACAGATAGGTCTGGTAGCGGCCCAAGACCTCCAGGCTGCCGCCCATGCCGGACAGCATGCCGCCGATGACCTGGGAGAGGATGATGGTCCCGCCTACGTTCATGCCCGAATAAAGGGCGAAGGATTCATTGATGCCGATCATGCGGATGGCATAGCCCCAGCGGGTCCGGTAAAGGAAGAAAGCCACCAGGGCCGTTGCCGCCATGGCGGCGATGAAGCCCACGGTCAGCTTGCTGTTGCCCGGGACCAGGGACGGAATAATAGCCGTCGGCTGGAAGGGTTTGGTCATGGTCGCACCCTTGGACCGGTCCGCAAACTGGAAGTTCAGATAGTGGTTGACCAGGTTCAAAAGAATGAAGTTGAGCATGAGGCTGGTCACCATCTCGCTGGCGCCAAGCTTGACCTTCAAAAGGGCCGGGATCAGCATGACCAGACCGCAGGCCAGGGTGGCAATAAGAACAGCAACGACAGCGTGCCAGCCCGAATTGATGTTGAGGTAGACTCCCAGGATCCCGCCGATGAAGCCGCCCGTCAGGACACAGCCTTCGCCTGCCAGATTGAACTGGTTGGCGGAGAACATGACCGTGACGGCCAGGCCGGTAAAGGTGATGGGAATCATGGCCGCCAGGATCTGGTAGAGATACTGGGCATTGAAACTGATGCCTGTATCCCGGAAGGTGACCAGGGGCCCGATCAGCAGGTAGCGCAGAGCCGTCCATGGAGTTTCGGAACTCAGGAAAATAAAGATGGTCGCAACGCCGAGGGCCAGCGTAATGGCTGCCGCACCCCGGGCTATTCCGAACCATGCCATCCGTCTGTCACGCATAGGAAGCCCTCCCGATTTCTTCATCACTCTGGCGCTTGATGCCCAGCATGTACTCGCCCATCATGACATCATCCCAAAGACCGTCATCGAAACAGCCGGCGATCTTGCCTTCGTAAAAGACGATCAGGCTGTCGGACAGTTCCATGACCTCGTTCAGGTCGGCCGAAACGAGAAGGACGGCCGCCCCGGCACGGGACAGATCGACCAGGCGCTTGCGGATCAGCTCCGTCGCCCCCACGTCGATGCCCCGGGTGGGCTGGTCGGCAATGATCAGGATGGGATCGCTCGAAAATTCCCGGGCCACAACCACCTTCTGGATGTTGCCGCCCGACAGCATGCCCACCTCCTGGCTCCTGGCTTTGCAGAGGACCGCATAGTCCAAGATCAGCTGGTCGCTTTCCTTGTGGAGCTCCTTCATCCTGAAAAGAGGGCCCCGGTTGAAGCGCCTGTGGTGGAAGCGGTCGGAGATGACATTTTCCTCGATGCTGCCGGTCTCGGCAATGCCGAAGGTCATCCGGTCCTCGGGGACATAGGAGACCCCCAGATTCCGGATCCGGGCCTGGGGCTGGCCGATCAGGCTTTTGCCCCCCACCCTGGCATCTCCTTTTTCCGGCAGGCGGAGGCCGAAGAGGATGTCGACCAGTTCCCGCTGGCCGTTGCCCTCCACCCCGGCAATGCCGACGATCTCGCCGCTGCGGACCGAGAAGGTGACACCGTCCAGCGCCCGCTTGCCCCACTCATTGACATAGTGAAGATCGTCGACCTGCAAAACGACCTCACCGGGCGTCGCCTCATCCTTTTCAACAGTCAGGATGACATCCCGGCCTACCATGTGGCGGGAGATTTCCTGCTCGCTGATGGAGTCGGTATCGAAGACCCCGACGGATTTGCCGCCCCTCATAATGGTGATGCGGTCGGTCAGCTCCTTGATTTCATTCAATTTATGGGAGATGAAGATGATGGTGAATCCCTGTTCCCTAAGGGCCTTCAGCTCCTTGAAGAGGCCTACGGTTTCCTGGGTCGTCAGGACAGCCGTCGGCTCGTCCAGGATCAGGACCCGGGCACCCCGGACCAGGGCTTTCAGGATTTCCACCTTCTGTTTCATACCGGTCGTAATATCTGCGACCCGGGCGTCCGGTTCCACGTGGAGGTTGTATTTCTCCGCGTTTTCCATAGTCAGCCGGACGGCTTCCTTGTAGTCGATAAACAATCCAGACTTTCTCGGCGCCATGCCGAGAACGATATTTTCTGCGACGGTCAGGCTGGGCACCAGCATGAAATGCTGGTGGACCATCCCGATGCCCTTTGAAATGGCATCGAGAGGTGAGGCAAAAGTGGCGGGCTCCCCGTTGACCAGGATCTCTCCTTCAGTCGGGAGCTCCAGACCGAAGAGGATCTTCATCAGGGTCGATTTCCCTGCTCCGTTTTCGCCTATCAGAGCGTGAATTTCACCGGCCCGGACTGAAAAATCAACCGAGCGGTTGGCCGCTATACCGTTTGGATAAATTTTGGTTATCCCCTTCATCTGGACAACGAGTTCGCTTGGCTCCATTCGATTCGTTCTCCTCAACAGATAGTCAAAGGGGGACCCGCAAGCAGATCCCCCCTTTTCAAAACATGCTTATCGCGTTCTCAGACAGTCGCCTTAGGGCTGCATCTGGTCACGCAGTGCGATGACGCCGGAAGTTTCGTCGCCGATGGCGGACGGGACCTTGATGGTTCCTTCACGGACTGCTTTTTCAGCCGCCGCGACCAGATCCTGGACTTCCTGCGGTGCATACTTGGCGAAGTTCTTGTCGGTCACGATGCCGACGCCGCCTTCGACCAGACCCAGGTTGACTTCCTTGCCCCAGTAGGTACGGCCGGCATCCCACTCATCAAAGATCCAGATCAGGGAGTCGCCGATGTTCTTGAGACCGGAGGTCAGGGTGATGGCGGCAAGCTCTGTGGACATGGTCAGCTCCTGGTCGGAGTCAACGCCGATGAACCAGGCTTTGCCGGTCTCGAGCGCCGCTTCGGCGCCGCCGTTGCCGGACAGGCCTGCAACGCCCCAGATGATGTCGGCCTTGTTGTCATTGATCATGGCCAGGCCCATCTCTTTGGCGGTTGCGGTATCCGCATAGCTATTGACGTAGCGGGTGTCCACTTTGACTTCGGAGTCGGTCGCCTTGGCGCCTTCCAGGAAGCCGTAGAGGAAGTCGTTGATGACGGGGCTGTCGATGCCGCCGATGAAGCCGACCACCTTCTCTGGGTTGATGTTGTCAACGGAGGTCTGGGAGGTCATGGCTGCGGCGAAGACACCGATCAGGTAGCCCATGTCGTTCTGGCGGTAGCTCAGGTTGATGACGTTGGAGTTCTCACCGACATAGGTGGTGTCGTCGTAGATGAGGAACTTCTGGTCGGGGTAGGCGGTTGCCGCTTCCTTCAGGTAGTCGGGCATCTGGTAGGTACCGCAGATGATCAGATCATAGGTTCCTTCCGAGGCCACGTCGTTGATGGTTTGTTGCCACTTGGGCTGGTCGGCGTCCGTGGCGCCCATTTCCTTGGTCTCATACTCGATGCGGCCGTCCGCTTTCAGCTTGGCCAGACCGGCTTCGGCCGAGTCAAAGAAGGACTTGTCGCCCAGGTTGCCGTTGACCAGGTTGATCACCTTGTAAACTTTGCCGCCCGGAACTTCATCCGAACCCGACGGTGCGGGATCGGTCGGATCCGTCGTCGGTTTCTTGTCGCAGGCTGCGACCGTGAAAATCATGAGGGCCACAAGCAAAAATGCTAGCAGTTTTTTCATCTTTCTCTCTCCTTAAGAATCGTTTCTGCTCCTCCGGCTCCCTTGGAAGCCGGGGTATTTCATTTCTTCCCGGCAAAGCCGCCTGAGCCTTTCATGCGGATCAGCGCAATCTATGACAAAAGACAGAACTATGCGGGAAACGTTAATTAGAATTGTACACATTATCAGAAAAATCGTCAATGATTATGCCTATTCAGGGACCATATGCAGGCCTGCGGACGGCCAGGATCCTGCCCGACAGCTCCCGGGCCTGGGAGGACTCCAGGTCGGTCAGGGTCAGGACGGAGCGGTTGGGAAGGGCGGCCAGAAGCTGGTTGTCGGACACCCGGACGGCCATGGAAGAAATGGCTGAAGGGTCGGCCTTGGAGTAAAAGAAAACGATATCCCCCTCCTCCATGGCGGAAAGGTCGGGATTCCCGTCCTCCCCCAGGGGCAGCCGGACAGCGGTCCCCGTCTTCATCAGCTTCTCAGGATCCCGGGGAAGCTCCATGCCGTTCAGAAGACCGGCCACATAGAGGGCCCCCTCCATGCTGATTCCCCGGGAGGTCACTCCGCCCGGCACCAGGGGGCTGTTGTAGAAGCCCATGAGGGTGGCCACAAAGAGCTGCTGAGTGTTCTCCTCAGCGGTGATGGGCGCCGCGGGAGGCAGGAGCATGACCCCGGAGACATTGATCCAGCCCTGGGTCATACCGGGCAGGCGGACCCGGAGCAGATCCCCATTCCTGTAATCCGCATAGAAGACCGAACCCATGGGAGCCTCCACCAGGAGCGCACCCTGGCGGGCATGGCTCATAATCCTTTTGGAAGACACCCGGACCAGCACCTTGGCCACCGCCTGCTCGGGCGACAGCGAATAAGCTCCAGCCGCCAGGTCTTCCCGCCGCATGTAGCCGGTCATGCCGTCGCTCAAGCGGACCTTGATGAAGACCCGGTCCCGGGTATCCAGCATGGTGACTGCCTCATTAAAAAGAGCCTCTGCGATCCGGACGGCGTCCGCCTCCATGCTTTCAAAGAGCGGCGCAGAGGATACGGCGACCACAGCCGTCTTGTCGCTATTCAGCTGGCTGTCCCATTCAGTCGGCAGGGGCTCATTCCCGCCGGGCATAT
>DUUZ01000096.1 GCA_012841255.1 Clostridiaceae bacterium | reverse complement strand
GCAATGTAAAGTTTGGAACCGCCGTATACCGAACGGTACGTACGGTGGTGTGGGAGGTCCCCCGTTCAACTAATGAACGGGGTCCTACCCGATTTGTGGTAAAATGACAAGCGGTTCAAACCAATCGAGGAGAGAACAGGCGGACACCCGTCCGCTTTGATTGAAAGGAAATAGATAAGTATGGCCATTAAAGTAGCAATTAACGGATTCGGCCGCATCGGACGCCTGGTATTCCGGGGTCTGGTTGAACGGGGACTGCTGGGTGAAGAGGTTGATCTGGTCGCCATCGTGGCGCGGAACACCAAGGCGGATTATTTCGTCTACCAGCTGACCTATGACTCGGCTCAGCATCGCTGGGATCACGATTTGAAAACAGAAAAATCCGACCCTTCCCTGGAAGAGAACGATGTCATCGTTATTGACGGCAAGCATAAGGTCAAGTGTGTTCTGGCCGGCCAGGAACCCAAGGATCTGGACTGGAAGGCACTGGGCGTCGATTATGTCATCGACAGTTCCGGCAAATTCAACGATTATGAAAAGGCCATGGGCCACATCGAAGTCGGGGCCAAAAAGGTTCTCCTGACAGCGCCCGGCAAGGGCCCGGTCAAGACCCTGGTCATGGGAGTCAACGAGGGCGAATACCAGCCCAAGGAAGACCTGGTCGTTTCCAACGCCTCCTGCACAACCAACTGCCTGGCCCCCGTCGTCCACGTCCTCCTCAAGGAAGGACTGGGCATTGAAAAGGGCCTGATGACCACTATTCACGCCTATACGGCTTCACAGAAGGTCGTGGACGGCACCTCGCTCAAGAACTGGCGCCTGGGCCGCACCGCAGCCGAGAATATCATCCCGACCACGACCGGGGCCGCCAAGGCCGTCGGCATTGTCCTGCCGGAAGTGCAGGGGAAACTGACGGGCATGGCCTTCCGGGTTCCGACCCAGACCGGTTCCGTCGTCGACCTGACGGTCCTTTTGGAAAAAGACAGCTCCATCGAGGAAATCGATGCCATGATGAAGAAGGCATCCGAAACCTACCTGAAGGGCATCCTGAAATATACCAAGGATCCCATCGTCTCGACGGACGTCATCCACGATTCCTACTCCTCGATCTATGATTCGGGAGCCACCTTGCAAAATAACCTCAAGGGTGAGAAACGTTTCTTCAAACTCGTGTCCTGGTATGACAACGAGTGGGGCTACTCCGAGCGCACCATTGACCTCCTGCTCCATATGGCAAGAGAGGACGCCAAAGCCGGTATCTGAGCCATCGGAAACTGAGTCAAACATCAAAGGCCCTTCCTGAAAAATCCGGAGGGGCCTTCTCTTGTTTACAGACCATGCCCGTGTCACTACAATAGGTGAAGGGGAGAGGTGGTGGGTATCTTTGAATTCTTTTCAATTATTTTTAGAAGCTTTCTGGAAGCACCTGCGTCCGGGAGGCCGGGATCTTGGGGAGACCATCCGGTCTTCCATTAATTTTGCCCCCCTGGCCCGGATCCGGCTGGGTTCTTTTGAAATTCCTGTCACGGGAGCCATGATTTCACTTGCGGCGGCCGTCTTTATCCTGGGTCTTTTCGGCCTGTGGCTGGGACGGGGCCTGAAAAAATATGAAATCACGGGGAAACAGGCCCTGGCGGAAAAACTCTATCTGGCGGTGGTCAATCTGGGGGAGGGAGCCGGCATGAACCGGGAGCAGGCGGAGGCCGCCCTGCCCTGGACCCTGAGCATGGGCCTTTATATTTTCGCCAGCAATGCCGTGGCCGTCATCGAGATGCCGGCTTCGGCCGTCAATCCCGCGGTCCCCCTGTCGCTGGCGCTTTTCAGTGTGGTCTTCATTATTCTCATGGGCATCCGTCTGGTGGGCCTTCGGGGCTTCGGTTACTCCCTGATCGATCCCATGCCCGGCCTTTTGCCCTTCAATATCCTGGACTATATCCTGAAGCCCGTCTCGCTGGCGCTTCGTCTTTTCGGGAATGTCTTCGGAGCCTTTATTCTGCTGGGCTTTGTCAAGACCATTATTCCGCTTATCCTGCCCTCGATCCTGGGCCTTTGGTTCGATGTGGCCGACGGTCTGATCCAGGGCTTGATCTTCATGTATCTCACAACAACCTATCTGGGTGAACTCATCGAAAAAGCAAATCATACAAAGGAGCGTATGGCGCTCAAGAAAGCACAGGTGTAAACATGGAAAAAGGTATTATCGCAATCGCGGCAGCAATCGCCATCAGTGTGGTCGGAGCTCTTTCGGCCATGGGGATCAGCCGGGCGGCCAGCCGGGCTTTTGAGTCCATGGCCAAGCAGCCCGAGGCGGCCGGAAGGATTCAGACGTCCCTGATCACGGCCATTGTCTTTATCGAGACCTGCGTTATCTACGCGCTCGTGATCGCCCTCCTTCTGATTTTTGTCTTTTAGTGAAAGGACCGGACCATGTTTGGTGTCACCCTTGAAAAAGCGGTCGATTTCACATCCCCTGAAGTGCTGGGCGGCTATGCCGCGACCGCTCTTGTTGCCGTTATCGGCCTTCTTCTCACGGTCTTCATCCTGAAGAAAGTTCTCTTCAAACCGGTTCAGAAGATGCTTCACGACCGCCAGCAGGAAGTCGATGAAAGCCTGGAGAACCGGCTGCGGGAGGAGGAGGAACTCCGTGCCCGCG
>DUUZ01000095.1 GCA_012841255.1 Clostridiaceae bacterium | reverse complement strand
TACTGGCGGACCTGGCCCTCGTCCATGCCGGGGATGCCGAACTCGCGCTGGCCGGCCTCGGTCAGGGTCAGTCCCTGGCTTTCGGCATTCTCCTGAAAGGCCAAAAGGCGCTTGCGCCCTTCCTCCGTGGCTTCCTCGTCGTTGATCTCGAAGGTGGAGTGCTGGACCAGCTGAGGCATCAGGTAGTTCATCAGGATCATGTGGGTCTGCTCGGAAACGATGACCATGGGAACTTCTGCCCGGATGGCTTCCCTGTAGTCTTCCACGGTCTCAATCCCCGGGAGATCCTCCTTTTTCACCATCTCGTCGGTCAGGACATGTTTCTGGCCCTCCGGGAGTTCAATGGTGCTGTGCTTTTCCGCCAGCGTCTGGAACTGGAAGTCAATGAAGCCCTCCATGTCCGGCATCTGAAGCTCCAGGAGCTCGCCGGGAATTTCGATGCTTTTGTAGTCATAAATAAAGGTTACTTTGGTTTCCATTTTGTCATCCTTTTCCAAGAGCGGTCAGCCGCTCTTCTCTATACAGTATGAAGTCATTGTCCCTAAGAATATACGCTAAGGCTTCTTCCCCGGCGTACCGGAATGCACAATTCGCTCAGGCCAGAACCCCGCTTTTCAAAAGCAGGACCCCCGCGGCCAGAGTCAGAACCACGTGCATGAGAGTCGAACTCAGGAAACAGTTGATGGCAAAGGGAACATCGCCCCCGTGGCCATCCGCCCAGACGATGGAGACGGTCGGGGCCGAAGATGCGAAAAGCAGGCCCAGAACCAGGGCCGTCATGATATCGGTGAAGAAAAGAAGAATACCGGTCACCGCCAGGGGGATGAGCAGGGTCTTGACCAGGGAGTAGCGAATGGCCCCCGGATCTTTGATCCAGGCCAAGAGCCCGTATTTGTGGAGCAGGAAACCCAGATAGATGAGGGCTGCCGGGGTCACCATGTCAGACAGACGGCCGATGGTGTAGCTGACCGGGCCGGGCAGGCCGATGCCGGCCAGGCGGAGGGCCAGGGCCAGAATCAGGGCGATGATGCAGGGATTTTTGAAGAGGCGGACCCAGGTGTTCCCCTTGTCCTCCGAGGAAAGGCGGAGGGTCAGAGGGTAATAGAGGGTCCAGATCAAGATATCCTGGGTCACCGAATGCATGATGGCGATGAACATGACCTCCGGCCCGAAAAGAGCGCCCAGAAGCGGGATGGTGATATAGACCACATTGCCGATGCCAAGCTGCAGGCGGAGCTGGGCCTGGCGGTTCAGGGGCGCCTTGCCAAGGACAAGCCCGCTTACGACATAAATGACAAGGGTGAAGATCAAGGTGGCCAGGACCGCAAAAAGACCGGACCGGAACATCTCCTCCAAGGGTATGGAGGACAGGGTCTTCATGATCATGGCCGGGTAGCAGATATTCATCAGGAGCAGGGGGAAGGCTTTTTCCGATTCCTTGGGAATCAATTTGATGCGGGCGGCCAGGTAGCCCACGATAATCATGATGAAAAAGAAAAACAGTTCGTCAAGCTTCATAAATCACAGGCCCGCCCCTCCAGATACGTCAGCTATAAACTAGCATAAACTTGCAGGAACAGGCCATCCCCAAGACCTTCGTGTATAATCGTCGAAAACAAGAGGGAGTTCCCCCGCAGGATATCGCCGGCTTGCGGGTTCAGTTTCCCTTTTAAAGGCCGGACGGGACACTCATGATCATCTACTTCTTCACCGTCGTCTTTTTCACCCACATCCTCCAGGCCATCGCCGGTTTCGGGTCCACGTCCATCGGCATCCCCTTCCTTTCATTGGCCCTGGGGACCGAATCCTCCGTCCTCCTGCTCTCGGTCGCCGGCATTTTTCTCTGCCTCCTGGTGGCGGTGACCCACAGAAATGAAATCCGCTTCAAGGAGCTGCTGATCATCCTGGCCGCCATCCTGCCGGTCATGCCAGCCGGCTTCTTCCTCTATGCCCGACTCCGCTCCATCGAATGGGCCCTGCATCTCCTGGTCGGTTCCCTTGTCACCTTCATTGCCGGCCGGGAACTCTGGAGGCGTTACATCAAAAAGAACTGGACGGAGCCTTCCCGCCGGTCGGTCTGCTTATCGCTGGCTGCAGGGGCCGTCATCGAGGGCATGTTCTCCATGGGAAGTGCCTTCATCAACCACTACGCCCTGACAAAACTCCGGGACAAGGGAGCCTTCCGGGCCACCATGGTCTGTGTCTGGATGACCACCAACAGCGCGGCCACCCTCTACCGGCACTTTGTCCTTCACGCCTTTACCCCCTGGCACTGGTCGGCTATCCTTTATTCGATCCCTCTCATTGTCCTGGCCTTTGTATTGGGGAATATGCTCCATCACAAGGTACCCAATGAGAAGTTTGCGGCAATCCTTTACGGGGTCCAGCTGACCAGCGGCCTGATGTCCCTTGCAAGCGGCATTGTCCTTTTGATTTAGACCGGAGCATCCATGGCGGCCTTTTTCATCATCCTCTTTTTCATGCTGATCCTGGAGACCGTGGTCGGCTTCGGTTCCACCTCCATCGGCATCCCCATCCTGGCCCTCTTCACGGGGACGGAGACGGCGGTCAATCTCATGTCGGCCACCGGCATGGTCCTCTGCCTGGTCATCTTCATCACCCAGTTTCGCAGGATCAACTGGCGGGAGTTCCGGATCATCGCACTTTGCGTCCTCCCCTTCCTGCCCCTGGCCTATCTCCTCTACGCCCGGATCCGGGCCTGGGAGTGGCTCTTGCGCCTGGTCATGGGGACGGCCGTGACCCTGATCGCCGGCCATGAACTCTGGCGCCGCCTGATCAGAAAAGACCACTCCGACCTGCCCCGCTGGGCCATCTATTCGGCCCTGGCCGCCGGGGCCATCGTCGAAGGCATGTTCTCCATGGGCGGACCCCTCATCAACATCTACACCCTGACCCGGCTGAAGGATAAAAGTGTCTTCCGGGCCACCATGTCAGGCATCTGGGTCATGACCATCACCCTCTCCCTGCTTTTCCGTGCATTTGTCCTGGACTCCTATACGCCCCTGATGTGGAACTGGATTCTCTGGTCCCTGCCCCTGGTCCTCATCGGCTTCCTGGTCGGCAACCGCCTCCACCAGCGGCTGCCCGACCAAAACTTCATCACGGCCGTCTACGGGGTCCAGCTCGTCAGCGGCCTCATCTCCATCACGGGAGGCATCCTGCTCCTGCCCCGTTAACGGACCGGGCAAAATGGCGTATACTCTTGATCAAGGACGTAGCAGAGGTGTGTCATTATGGGTTTTTCTTATCTGATTCTTGTTTTATTCATGAATATCATCGAGGCCATCGCCGGCTTCGGATCCATTTCCGTCGGCGTGCCCATCCTGTCCCTCTTCTGGGGTGCGGAAAGGTCCGTGGCCTTTTTCACGGTCACCAGCCTCCTGATGCTGACCATCACCCTGGTAACCCAGTACAAAAAGATCAACTTCCGTGAATTCCTGATCATTACCGCCACCATCCTCCCCTTCATGCCGGTCGGCTACTGGCTGATGGGCCGGCTGGGAGATACCGAATGGGCCCTCCGCCTCATCATCGGGACCCTGGTCACCCTGGTCAGCGGCCGGGAGATCCTGCGCATGATCCGGAAAAAAGAATCCAAAGAGATGTCCAAGCCCGCCATGTATACCACCCTGGGCGTGGGGTCGGTCATCCAGGGCATGCTGTCCATGGGAGCTCCCCTGATCAACATCTACGCCCTCAGCCGGCTCAAGGACAAGGGAGCCTTCCGGGCCACCATGGTCGCGGTCTGGATGGTCACCAATGTCATCAGCACCATCTACCGGATCTTTGTCCGCAATGTCTACACAACGGAACTGGCCATCAAGATCGGCTATGCCCTCCCGGTTGTCGTCCTCGCCTTCCTGATCGGGAACTGGCTCCACCACCGGATCTCCAATGAGAAGTTCTCCAACTTCGTCTATATCATCCAGTTCACCGCCGGTCTCATTTCCATCGCGGGCGGGGTCAGCAATCTGCTCTAAATCCCTTGCCCGGACTCTTCATTGCAGTTGTTATGCACTTTCGCTATGATATCTGCATACTATAATCTTTTGTGTACTTTGCAGAAGATTCAACCGAAAACAAGGAGAAAATTATGAAAACAAGACGTGTTCTACTGGCAGTCCTGCTGGTCCTGGCCCTCTTTTTGACGGCCGCCTGCAGTGATAAGCCTGTCACGGAGCCGACCGACAGTGCGGATCCCTCCGGAGAGCCCACCCAATCCCAGACAGAGCCCGCTCCGGTCGAGCCGGTTGTGGTCGAAAAACTCCGGGTGGCCTATGTCCCCTCCATGGACGTGGAACTGATCCTGGAGACGACCGAGCCCCTGAAACAGCTTCTCATCGACGAGCTGGCCAAGCACAATTTCGACGTCAAGGAAGTCGAGATCACCGTAGGCACCAGCTTCGAAGCCGTCGGTGAGGCCCTGTCCGCCGGAAGTGCCGACATCGGTTTCAGCAGCGCTTTGGTCTACATCACCTATGACGACGAGGTCGATCTTCTGCTGACCGCCACCCGCTACGATTTCGACCGCTCGGGGACCGACCCCATGGTCTGGAACGGCAGCCTGGCCCAGCGCGATCCTTCCAAGCAGGTGACCGGCTACCCCGGCCTGATCTATGCCGGCCCCTCGCCCCACGGCAAAATGCTGCCGGAAAAAGTCCAGAATGGTGAAGAGCTGACC
>DUUZ01000094.1 GCA_012841255.1 Clostridiaceae bacterium | reverse complement strand
TTGCTGAGTTTCCTTTTCGGAACCTTCAAGAAGGGCAGGAAGAAAAAGGAGCCCGGTGAGAAGATCCAGGCCCGGCGTTTCAAGGCACCGCGGGGCATCGGCCTGCTCAGCCTGATCCTGGTAGCCATCGCCTTTGTCATCACCATCCTGACCGGCATGAAGGTCTTCCCGGCCCTCCTTCTCATGGCCGGCGCCTTCTTCGCCGCCATGATGTCCTCCATCATCACGGGCCAGACCGGCATCAACCCCATGGAGATCTTCGGCATTATTGTTCTTCTTGCCGTCCGGGCCATCCTGAATGTCAGCTCCGAACACGCCTTTTTCATCGCCGCCATCGTGGCCGTCACCTGCGGCTACGCCGGGGACATGATGAACGACTACAAGTCGGGCGCCATCCTGAATACCAACCCAACCGCCCAGTTCTTCATCGAACTGATCGGAGGATTCGCGGGAGCCCTGACGGCCTCCCTGGCCTTTTTGGCCATCATCTACCAGTACGGGGGCGTCGGTGCCCAGACCGGCCTTCCCGCCGCCCAGGCCCACAGTGTGACCGCCATGGTGGCAGGACTCGGCAACCCTTATATCTTTGCGGTTGCAGCCCTCCTGGGCTGCGCCCTGACGCTTTTCTTCAGCATCCCGGCCATGATCATCGGCATCGGCATGATGCTGACCGGCTTCGGCCTGGCCCTTCCCATCTTCCTGGGCGGTGTCATCGAATACCTGGCCAGAAAGCACTTAAAAGACAACAGCCGCCAGGCCATCTCCATGGGAGCAGCGGGCCTTCTGGGCGGCGAAGGGATCATGGGGACGGTTCTGGCCATCATCAGCCTCTTCCGTTAAGACCATGTTTGAAGAGGACAAACAAACATTTGATGCCATCCGAGGGCTCTACCTCCGGTCTGCCAAAGATGCCGGAGAATCTGCCGTCCGCCAGGATGACCTGGCACAGATCGAGGAATATTTGAATGAAAGAGGTTCCCGGAATCAGGGGAACCCCTTTCACTTTCTGCCTGAAATCATCCAGATGATCGGACGGCAAAAACGCCGGCAAAAAAATGAATTCATCAACCGGATGCGGGACCTGGCCGCACTTTGTCAGTCCAAGGGTCTGGCCCGGCTGACCATCCGGGAATTTCAATTCCCCCCCGCCCATGTCAACGTGGACCAGCAGTCCTCCCGGGTCTCTTACATTGAAGAGGAGTTGGTCCAAGTGGGGCAAAGCCAAAGAAAGCAGGATCTCCGGCGTCGGTTCTCCTCTCTTCTTTGGACCAGCGAGGCCAAAATCAAGGAAGACATCACCTTGATCGCCCACCGGCACGGTCAGGCTGACAGCCACACCCTGACCGTCGGGTCCACGGAAAACCACCTGGCCCTGACACTTAACAAGGCCGAGCTGATCGAAGTCCTTTTGGCCCTCCAGGAACGGATCAGCCGGGTCACCCATAAGGGCCCCCTCCTTCGCGCCTTCCAGGCCATCTGGACGGGTCTGGACGATTATTCAAAGAATCGCATGAAACGCTTTCTCCCTCCCGATTTCATCGCAGAGGTTGAAGAAGCCGAACATTTTGCAGATATCCATCGCCGGTCCCCTCATGAATCTGCCTCCCTCTTCGGCAGACAGCTGCAGGATGAGTCCGGCTGGCTCTACTTTGAGGACAGCATGGAAGTCAACTGGCTTATGCACCTGGAAAAATCCGGCTGGATGAAGCGGCCCCATGAAGTTGAAGTCAGAACCAAAGACATTTCCTGCCTTGGCCGGGTCATTGCACTGAACTGGAATGAAACAGTGACCATCGAAGACCTCGAAGGTATTCAGCATACAATTGACATTGCCTCCATCATCTGGAGCCGGCTCCGGCAAAAATAACTGCTTATCTATCACCGGAAAAGGGGCTGACTCCGGACCATTAACTGTCTTTTGAGTCAGCCCCTTCAGGCAGGGATCTATGTCCTTTTGAGATTAGAG
>DUUZ01000093.1 GCA_012841255.1 Clostridiaceae bacterium | reverse complement strand
TCCCTTCGCCCGAAAAGTTGTCGATCTGGTCCGGGAGGCAGGCCTGATTCCGGTCCTGGCATCTAATGCCAAGGAGGACCGGGCCCGCAGCTTTGCCGATTCTTTGGGGGTTCCCTTCATCTCCAATGCCAGAAAGCCCGATGCCCGGGCCATCTGTCTGGATCTGGAAGGCCGGGACTGCCGACCGGCCGAGGCTGTCATGGTAGGCGACCAGCTTTTAACCGATGTCCTCTCGGCCCGCAGGGGCAAAATCCCCGTCATTCTGACCGACCGCCGGTCCCGGTCGGAACTGGTCACCATCCGCTTCAAGCGGGGTCTGGAGTGGATCCTGATCCGCCTGGGCGGCAAGGACAAGTTTGAAGCCTTGCGAAAAGTCACCATCGACCAGCTGAAGGAGGGTATCTCCAGTGATTGTCTGTAAATTCGGCGGCTCCTCCCTGGCTGACGCCGGCCAGATCAAGAAGGCCTGCGACATCATGCTGGCCGACCGGGAACGGCGGATCATGGTGGTCTCCGCCCCCGGCATCCGCTCCAATGTCATCCCCGATACCAAGATGACCGACCGCCTGATCCGGCTCATTCATCAGTTTGAGAAAGATCAGATGGACCAGGAGGAAAGCCTGGGCATCAAGGTCCGCCTGACGGAGCTGACAAGCAGCCTGGAGCTCCCCTCCGAACTTGCCGCGGAACTCATCTATGAACTGGACCGCCTGGTCTTCGAACTGGACGCGCAAAGCCCGGCCAGCAAGGCGGCCCTGGTGGCCTTCGGCGAGTGGAGCATGGGCCGGATCGTGACGGCCTGCCTGCTCTCCCGGGGTATCCCCGCCCGCTTTGTCGACCCCCGGGATGCCGGCCTCATGCTGGCCTACAAAAACGGGCTGACGGAGATCCTGCCCCAGACCTACGTCAACCTGGCCCCTCTTTCTCTGGAAGAGGCCCTGATCGTCTTCCCGGGCTTCTACGGCCTGACTGAAGAGGGTGAAACCATGACCTTCTCCCGGGGCGGTTCGGACATTACAGGCGCCATCCTTTCGGCTGCCGTCAATGCCCGCCTCTACGAGAACTGGACCGACCGGGACAGCGTCCTGGCCGTCAACCCCGAATACATCGAGCATGCGGCCCCCCTGACCGAGATGAGTTACCGGGAGATGCGGGAACTGGCCTACATCGGCTTCTCCATCATCCATCCCGAGGCCCTGGAACCGGTCATCGAAAAGAACATCCCCATCCGCATCTGCAATACCAACGACCCCACGGCACCCGGCACCCGGATCGTGGCCGAGCGGACCCATATCGACCGGATCCTGACCGGGATTGCGGCCGGCGATGAATTTTGCACCATCAACCTCCGCCGGGTCCTGATCAACCAGGAGATCGGCATCCTTTCCCGCATCCTCAACATCTTTGCCGAGATGGGCATCAACGTCCACCATGTCCCCACCGGTATCGACTCGGTCAGCATCGTGGTCAAGGAAGCCCAGTTCAGCCTGGAGCAGGAACTGGTCCTCCGCCACCGCCTGCGGTCCGAGCTGGGCCTGGAACACATCACTGCGGTCCGCGGCATGGCGGTCGTCATGCTGGTGGGCGAGGGCATCCGGGATACCATCGGAGTCATGGCCCGGGCGGCCACGGCCCTGGCCGATGAGCAGATCAGTATTGAGATGGTGCTTTTGGATTACTTTGAGATCAGCATGCTCTTCATGATGCGGAGCTATGAGAAGGCCCGGGCCGTCCTGGCCCTCTACCGGGAGTTCTTTCCCCAGGATTAACGCGGCCGGGTCCGGGCATCGATGACGGCGCCCGTGGTGAAGAAGCGGTTGAGATTGTAGGTGGCCGGAGTCCGGAGGCCGGCACCGGACAGGAAGCTTCGGG
>DUUZ01000092.1 GCA_012841255.1 Clostridiaceae bacterium | reverse complement strand
GAAGCTGGCAAATCCGTATGAGGAGGATCTGACGGAGGCCATGGTCCAGGAGCTTCTCGGCCGTTTCGGCGACCATGTCTTCGAGGTCGGACCCCGGAGCCTTGAGAAGGTCCTGGCCGATCTTCTTCGGGCAAGGGAAAAGACCGTGGCCTTTGCTGAATCCTGCACGGCGGGGATGGCGTCCTCCATCCTGGCATCGGTATCGGGGGCCTCCCGCATTTTGCAGGGGGGCTTTGTCAGCTACCAAAATGCCATGAAAGAGCGTATGCTCGGAGTTCCAGGAAAAATCCTGGATGAGGACGGCCCGGTCAGTTCCCGCTGTGCCCAGGCCATGGCGGAGGGATGTCTGGAGAGGACAGGGGCCGACTATGCCCTTTCCTTCACCGGGATTGCCGGGCCGGGCGGAGGGACCGATGAAACGCCTGTAGGGACAGTCTGGATCGGCCTTGCCTGCCGGGGAGGGGAGACCCTGTCCCGGCTCTACCATTTTGGCGGCGGCAGGGAACTGGTCCGGCTGCGGGCCGTCTATTCCGGTTATGATCTCTTGAGGAGGCATCTTACGGGCTTATGAGAAAGAAGAAATCCTATCAGGGGCAGCTCTTGACGGATCCCAGAAAAGGGCGTATGCGGGTTCTGTCGACGGGAGGCGCCACGGCACTTCTCATGTTTTCGCTGGCCACCGCCAAGCTGACCGGCTTTGCCCGGGAGATCCTGATCGCCCCCACCTTCGGCTACGGGGTCAATACAGATGCCTACTTTATCGGTTTTCAGATCCCCGATCTTTTCTACCAGCTTCTGGTGGGCGGCACTTTTGCGGCCGCTGTCACCCCCGCGGTCTCCTCGGCCCTGGCCCGGGATGAGGAGAAAAAGCTCTGGCGCAGCCTCAGCACCCTGATCAATGTCTTCCTGATTGCCTTTTTGATCGCTATTGCCCTGGGCGAAGTCTTTGCCGGACCCATCATCCAGGCCTATAACCCCAGCAAGGATGCCGCCATCATCGAACGGGCGACCATGGTGGCCCGCATGCTCTTTCCGCAGACCATCTTCCTCTTCCTGGCAGGCATGTGCGTGGGGGTTCTGAACGGCCACAAGCTCTTCCAGCGGGCCGCCTTTACAACCACCCTCTACAATGTCGTCTGCATTTTCTTCATGCTGCGCTGGGGCGACGATTCCCCCGGAGCGCCGGCCAAGGTTGCCCTGGGAGTGGTCATCTCGGCAGCCATCAACTTCTTCTATCTGGCCTTCATGGCCCGGCGGGTCATCCATTACAAACCTATGATTAACCTCAAGGATGAGGGTTACAGGAGGCTTTTACGCCTGGCGGTCCCCACCCTGATCTCAGGGACGGTCATTCAGCTCAATTCCATCATTCAGACCGCCTTTGCCAACCAGTTCACGGGGGCGGTGACCTCCCTTCGCCATGCCCAGACGACCTGGAAGCTTCCTTACGGGATCTTCGCCCTGGCCGTGGCCAGCGTCATGTCCCCCAACCTGACCCGGGCTTTTGCCAACCGGCGCTTTGAGGACATGCGCATGATCTATACGCAGTCACTGCGCCGGGCCCTCTATTTTGTGACCCCCTTCATCTTGATTTTCGCGGTCATGGCCGAGGAGACCATGGAGGCCGTCTTCCAGTGGGGCGGTGCCATCCCCATGGAAAATCTTTTGATCGAGGGTCAGCTTCTTCGGCTTTATGTGCCTGCCATCTTCTTTTTGACCTTTTATGAGGTGGTGAACCAGGCCTTCTATG
>DUUZ01000091.1 GCA_012841255.1 Clostridiaceae bacterium | reverse complement strand
TGAAATTCCGCTGATCAGTAATTGGATACTCATGTGACGGTTGCTCCTTACAAAGATAAAGGGCGAGTGATGGCCGCTCGCCCTTCATAAATTTACTACTCTTTGATCATCAGCTTATTTATTTGCTGTAATCGGTCGTTCTGTAAACCAGGCAGATGATGTCGTTGCTGTCGTCATAGGTGGCAATGTACATGCCAAGATCGAGGGTCGGGCGATGGGTCGCCGGATCGATGGAGATGTACTGGCCGCCTGAGGACATGACATTTTTCGTATCGTTTTCGAGAATGTCGCGGACTTCCGGACCGTTTGTAGGATCTTGCGCCTTCAGCATGGCACTGTAGAGAACCATGGTCGCATCCCAGCCGAAACCGACGTTGGAGGTCGGATAATCCGTTCCTGTATCAGCCATCTGGGTCGCAACCAGGTCGGCGATGATTCCGGTTTCCGTATCCTTCAGATCATAGTTCTGGACGAAATAGCAGTCATAGGGTATCTGGTTCTTGACCAGGGTGTTGAAGGGCGGGTACATGGTGTTGGCACCCAGGATTTTTCCAGTGTAGCCTGCATCTCTCAGGTTATCGTAGGCGGTGACCATCTGGTTGGCATAGTCGCAAAGCAGGACGGCATCCGGATTGAGGCTGGCAATTTTCTGGGCCTGGGCGGAATAATCCGTGTCAGTCCAGGTGAATGTTTCCTGGGCCAGGACCGAGCCGCCGTGGTCTTCGATGTATTCCATAAAGGGGCGTTCGTGAGCAACAGCGTAGGCATTGGAGACGTTGAACAAGCTGGCAACGCTCTTGACACCCAGATCTTCCATGGCGTATTTGGCCAGGATATAGCTTTGAACTGAGCAGGACGGTTCCGCAAGGAACATGTAGGGGTAAGTTTCGCCCGTATCGGGGTTGGTGGTGCAAAGTTCATCCATGAAGTGACCGACGATGGGAACCTGGTCTTCTTCTGAGAGGTCCACCCATGCCGATGCAGGGTTGGACAGGGGCGGTCCGATGATGGCGACAACGCCCACTTCATCGACCAGTTCACGGTAGTTGGTCACACCTACTTCAGCGTCGTTTTGGCAGTCACGTGTATGCAGCTCCAGCATACGGCCGTTGATTCCTCCGTTGTCATTGATCCACTGAACGGCATAGGCCACACCCCACTCGTTGGGTTTGCCCGCGATTGAAGCGCCGCCGGTTGTATCCTGGATACAACCGATCTTGATCGGGTCAGTGTTCACAACTGGCTGGGACGCATCACCTGACTGCGAGGGATTCGTTTCGTCTCCGCTTTCAACCGGTACAGCCGGCGGGCCGCAAGCTGCTGCAAAGACAAGAATCGTCAGAGTGAGCAGAATCGCCAAATACTTCTTCATTAATCTTCCTCCTGAAATTGTTTACTTGAATATTGTAGAAATGCATAGTTGGCATCACTACATCTTTTTGTTCGGAAATCAAGAAATCGATTACCCAACACAACCTCAATCTTTACGCAATTTATTATTCCAGCGCAAGATTATCACCTAACTGACGCCATTTTAGCAATGCACGGCCCCAATATCAACAGAAACTTCATGTAATTTGTAGAAATCGTTTTCTATTTTTTACTTGTAGCGGGGTCATTTATGGTATGCTATCATCAGAATTTCGCAAAGACCAATTACAGCATCTTGCACAATTCTTTGCGTGACGGCCAAGGAGTTTTCCTTCATGCGGTTTGCGGGTCCCAAGGCCTGCCCGAATCGGAGCTGGAGAGGATATGACATTGATTTGCATGAATTCCCCCTGTTTGGCAAGATTCTTCGCTTCCGCTTACTGTCAGCCCTCCGGCCATGTTGTATATTGGGTCAGGAATATGAAGATCATGATGTGCGAAGAGGGTGTTATCCATGGTCAATAAAGTTGCCAACCGGTCTACAATCCGCGACGTTGCGCTCCGGGCCAATGTCTCCACCGCCACCGTCTCCAGGGTACTGGGAGGTGCCGGTTATCCGGTCAGCGAATCGCTGCGGGAACGGGTGCTTAAAGCGGCGGACGAACTGGACTACCAGCCCAACAAGGCGGCACAGCTGCTCCGCAAACAGAACGGCAATGAAATCGGCATCATCATCCCCGGCATCTCCAACCCCTTCTACTACCAGGCCATTGACGGAATTGACTCGGTTGTCTCCGAGGCCGGCCAGGCCCTGATCCTGTGCAATTCAGAGCACGACGCACAAAAAGAACGGGATTATCTGCGGATGCTCTATGAACGCCAGGCGCTGGGTGCCATTATTTCGTCCATGGATACTTCTCCCCGCACTATTAATGAATATATAAGGAAGGGCATGCGGATTGTCCTTCTCGACCAGTACATCAAGGGTGCAAACTGCCCCGTCATCAGCGGAAATCTGAGGACCAACGGCCGCCTGGCAACCTCCCACCTCTGCGAACTGGGACACCGCAAGATCGCCTTTGCGACAACCCCCTTGAGCCGCTGGACCCGGCGCGAGATCTACCTGGGCTACCGGGAGTCTCTCATGGAGGAGGGCATCCTGCCGGATGACAAATACCTTTTTGTCGGGGATCCTCAAAATGAGAACTACGGAAATGACCTTGAACTGGAGGCGGGCTCCATGGCCGGCAACGCCTTCGTCGAAGCCGGATGCGATGCCACGGCCATCGTCTGTATCAATGACATGGTAGCCTTTGGCCTGATTCATGCTTTGTCCTACCACGGGATCCGCGTCCCCGAGGATGTATCAATTATTGGATTTGACGACATCCCCCTGGCCAAGGTCTTCTGCCCCCCCTTGACAACCGTCAGGTACCCTTCCGAACAAATGGGAAAACTGGCCGCCATGATGCTGACCGACAGCATCGCCAGCAACAAGGACCTGGATCCGCTGGGCATCCAGCTCCTGCCCCAGTTGATGGTCCGGGGGTCGGTGCTGGAAATCCGGAAAAAAGAGGACTGACCCTCATCCTTAGCTTGCCCCGATTCGATAGAGTTATACCCGCAAAACTTCCGGCAATGAACCCCTCCCCGCAGCCGGACCAAAAGTTTGAACTTGCATAATCAGGCTCAAATTACGGGTCCCCGGATGTGTAGATTCATGCATTCCAACCCTTTTTAGGTTATCCTGTGGATGTCAACAATCACCTGCATATTCGGAAAGGTAGGCTCAATGGAAAAAGTCGTTACGATGGAAGAAGCGGTCTCCCGCATCCGGG
>DUUZ01000012.1 GCA_012841255.1 Clostridiaceae bacterium | reverse complement strand
TCCCGGGTCTCCTCCATCTCCCGGGCTCCGCAGGCATCGTGGATGGTAAGCGGTATAGGCCGGTCAATCTCAGGCAGACCCGTCTCCAGGAGAACTCCCCAAATGTCCGTCACAGCGTCATCAAAGAGATCTGCCAGGGTTTTTCTGCAGGTCGGACATGACGTGATGACATTCGGACGACCGATCGATTCCCAGGCCTCCCGGATCATACTTCTGGTCTCTTGGAAGAGTTCCGTCTCCCCGGCCCACTGGGCCATGACCCCGCAGCAGGCCTGCATGAAGGCCACCCCGCCGTCCAGGTTCTGACAAAGATACTCATAGGTCTTCTTGACCGTCTCCGGAGCCGAAGCCCCCAATTGGCAGCCGGGAAAGAATATATAAAGGCTGGTCCGGGTCCCGGGCTGGTGACGGAGAAAATAGGAGTTTTTGGAATTGGCCTGGCGCATATCGTCCACGGCAAACTCAAAGGCCGAAGGCGGCATCTTCTCCGTCTTGACCATAATATTTCTGGCCGACTGGATGGCCTCCCCCAGGTTCAGCCCGTTGGGACAGACCACCTCACACTGATCGCAAAGACTGCAGGCATTGATCAGGGCGTTGGAGGTATGGTTGCCCAGGGCAATGGACAAGTTATTGTAGATTTCCCGCAGATACAATTTGGGATAGCGCTTGTAGTGGGCAATAAAGGCGCAGGCCTTGGCACACTCCATGCACTGGCAGTCCAGGCAGCGGGCCGCCTCCCGGATCGCATCCTCCCGGGAAAAGAACCTGCCCTCAACCGGGGCTTCATCCTCAAAATATTTAGTCTCGACATAGAGCCGGGTGGTCCGGTCCATCTCCATTTCCCGGCCGGCTGTTACAGACACCTTCTTGACCCAGCGGTCGGCTGAATTGGCCGCCCGCTTGCCGGCGGCGATGGCTTCAACCAGGGAAGTAAAAGGTCCTCCCGAGAAAATTCCCTCTTCAGAGGTCAAAAGAGTGGCTTGATCCACATCTTCCATGAGCCTGCCGTCCGCAACCACCACAGCCTTGTATTCATTTAAGAGATCCTTGGGATCCCGGATCTCCTGATTGAAACGAAAGTCAACGCCATTGGCCCTGACCAGCTTCAGATCCTCCTCCAGGGCCTCCCTTGGAAGATCCGCCTGGAGAAGCCCGCCTCCGGCTTCATCCGCCTTCTCAAAAAGCGTCACCTGAAAGCCCTTCCTGGACAATTCGGACGCTGCTGTGAGCCCAAAAGGCCCCGAGCCAATCACCGCCGCCTTGCCGATCGGGCGTTTGGGGCGGAAAGGCGCAGGCTTGGCCTTGCCGTAGGCCATAGCGGCCCACTCCAGCTCCCGCATCCTGATGGCACCGCCCAGATCCTTGCGGGTACAGGCATCGGTGCAGGGCATCCGGCAAAGATATGACAGGGAATGGGGCAGGGGCACCAACTTGGTGTAAGAGGCCCGGGCTGCATCAAAATGGCCGTCCTTGACCGCCATGCAGATGGTCCGGCACTCGACCCGGAGCGGGCAGGCCGCCATGGCCGCCGGCGGCTCCTCCTGGATACATTTCTCTTCCAGAGCCAGAAGCTGATCTTTATTCAAAATATCCATGGCATCCTCCAGAACATCTTAATCCTATCACGATAAGCCCCCTCCAATGAACAGAGCAGGCCGTTTCCAGCCTGCTCCGTCCCATGTGCAGTCAATGTGAAGAGAGCGACCGCTCCCTTGTACTATGCCAGCTGGTCCATGGCGGCCTTAACAACGTCAGGAGTGGCCGGGACTTCCGTAACCCGGGCACCCGTCGCATTGAAAATGGCATTCAGGATGGCCGGGTGGGGAGCCGTCAAAGGCGCCTCGCCGCAGCCCGCCGCCCCGTAGGGACCATGCGGTCTCGGGGTCTCCACGTAGTCGATGATCATGTCGTCGGGGATATCCTCAATGTAGGGGATTCCGCAGCCCAGGAGCGTGATGTGCTTCTCGTAGTCTTCCATATTCTCCGAGAGAGCCAGCCCGATACCCTGGGCGAGCCCACCGTAGATCTGGCCGTCCACTACCGTCCGGTTCATGATGGTTCCGACATCGGGGACGGTCGTCAGGCGCAGGACCTTGACCTTGCCCGTCTGGGTATCCACCTCAACCTCGGGAATGAAGAGCTCGTACATGTAAACGGCAAAGGGGTCACCCTGGGCCGTCTCCAGATCACAGTTGGTATTGTCAGCTGCCACCCAGCTGCCGTCATAGGAGACCGGGATATTCTCGGCCACCATCTCCTCGTAGGTCCGGTAGGTCCCGTCGGCCTTCTTCATGGCATTCAGGAGCATGCGGCAGGCCTGGACGATGGAGTTGCCGACCATGACGGTCGACCGGCTGCCGCCGGCAGGGCCGGACGCCGGTGTAATGCCGGTGTCGTTCTTGATCAGCTTGATCTGCTCGGGTGTGAAACCGGCTTCGCGCAGGGTCTCATGAGCCGAGGTCAGTGTCCCGATGTCGGCACCCTGGCCATGGTCTTCCCAGGAGTCCAGCACGGTGACCGTGTTGTCCTCTTCCAGGCGGGCCGTGGCCGCACCGGCGTCCGGGCCATCCAGGCCGCAGCCGTAGATGCCCTGGGAGAAGCCGACCCCGTACTTATAGCGGCCGTCAGACTTGGCGTTCATCTCCGCCACACGTGCCTTGGCCTCCTCCCAATAAGGGCGGGCCCTGTCGTACATTTCATCCAGGCAGTAGACATCCGGCGTCTGGCCGGTCGGTGTTGTGACACCCTCCCGGTAGATGTTCTTGTAGCGGAGCTCGAAGGGATCCATACCCATCTGGTCGGCCAGGACATCGAGGGCCAGTTCACTGCCCATGTAGGCCTGGGGCGAACCGTAGGCCCGGAAGGCCGAACCCCAGATGTGGTTGGTGCAGACCGTCTGGCTCTTGTTCCTGATGTTCCGGATATCGTAGCCGGCACCTGTGAACTGGGACAGCCGCATGGTCAGAAGATCGCCGAACTCCGAGTAGGGGCCGTGGTCGATATAGTTGTTGCCCCACAGAGCCAGGAGCTTGCCGTCCTCATCGGCCGCAATCTTGACGTGCATGTGGCCCGGGGACCGCTTGCCGGTGTAGGTGATGGTCTGGTACATGTCGTAGACCAAGGAGCAGGGACGGCCGTCCAAAGCCAGACAGGCCACGCCCAGGAGGGCTTCCATGGTGGGCGAGAACTTGTAGCCGAAGGTGGCCCCGGCCGGGTTCTGGACCAGGCGGAGTTTTTCGGGTTCCACGCCGATCCCCGCCACGATCATGGCGTGGTGGAGATGGATGCCGATACTCTTGGAGTGGATGGTCAGACGGCCTTCTTCATCGATATAGGCATTGCCGCAGTCGGGTTCCAGAACCAGGTGAGGCTGGCGGGAGCAGAAGGACTGGACCTCGGCCACATGGGCTGCAGATTCCAGAATGGGCTCCACCTCGTCACCCTTGATGCAGTTGGTCTCGTAGTAGACGTTGGGCGTGCCGGGATGGATCTCAATGGCATCCTCCTCCATGGCAGACCAGACGTCCATGTAGGCGGGGAGGGCCTCGATGTCAACGACCACCTTCTCGGCCGCCGCCCGGGCATTCTCCTCGGTATCCGCCGCGACAATGGCGATGGCGTCGCCGATCTGGAAGACCTTCTCATCACAGAGGATGGGGCGGTCCCAGCCGTCGCCCTTGTTGTTGGGGAAGGTGATAAGGCCGGAGATCCGGTTCTTGCCGATCACGTCCTTGTGGGTGATGACCTTGTAGACACCCGGCATCTTCTCAGCTTCTGAGAAGTCAATCCCCTTGATGTTCCCGTGGGGGATCTTGGACTGAACCAGCGCCAGACGGGCTGTATTGGCCGGCATCTGCAGGGCAATATCCGCACCGTAGTCCCAGGTCCCGGTCACCTTGGCCAGGGCCGAAGGCCGGGCATAGCTGGTCCCGATGATCTTGTTGTCAGTCGGCTTGAAGAGGAGGTCTTCTTTCTTCATTTCACCCCGCATGACCTTGGCGGCATCCATGACGGCGTCGACCAGGGGCTTATAGCCGGTGCAGCGGCAGACGTTCCTGTGAACCTGGAACCAGCGCCGGACTTGCTCCCGGCTGGGGTCGGGGTTTTCTTCCAGTAAAACCTTGGCGGACATAATAAAGCCCGGGGAGCAGAAGCCGCACTGTGCACAGCCATGCGCCATCCAGGCCACCTGCAGCGGATGCAGGCAATCGGGAGTGCCGAGTCCCTCAATGGTTTCAATAACGGAATAATCCGCAACCCGGCTCATCTTGTAGATGCAGGACCGGACCGCTTTCCCGTTGAGGATAATGGTACAGGCACCGCACTGGCCCGCTTCGCAGCCAATTTTACAGCCGGTCAGCAAGAGCTGTTCCCGCAGTACCCTGGCCAGCGAAACTTCAGGGTCGACCACCAGGACGCGTTGAACGCCATTAATGGTCAAATGCATTTTCTTCATTTTAATCACACCTCCTGCTTCATCGCCCTTGGGGCAGATGCAACAATTTGATTCCGTATTTCATTATCTATTTAAGTGAAAATACTGTCAAGTTGACTAATATTTATTCGATACCGACTTATATTTCTATACAATACGGCCAAAATTCCGACTATGAGATAATAAAGCCCACAATCCCGTCACGTCTCGAGCATGAAAAGTGAAAGGAGAAGGCCATGAACCCGCAAAAAAAGAAACCCTTCGCGGTTTTAATCATCTTCTACCTGCTCCTTCTCCTGCCCTTCTATTTCTTCAATATCCGAAGCGCCCGGACGATTCAGGTTCAGGATAGCTGGCAGGCACTCCAGGCGGGTCTGGAACTGCCGCCTTATGAACTCCGGGGCGACCATCTCCTGGTCACCAGCCTTGATGCAGAGGGCCGCTACCAGATCCACTACAACCAGATGCAAGGAACCGGCCGATCAGAACTGATCTCCCTGATTGACCAGGCCTGGCGGGCGGACAGTGTAAGCGGGACGCTCAAGGACGGGACCATCTATTACTGGAAAATCCACGAGGGGGACGGAGTCCGGATCGCTCTTTTTGACGCGGGTCCCCAGCAGACCATGATGCGCAGGCAAATCCTCTTCTCCCTGGGCTCCAGCCTGGTCATCCTTCTGCCCGTTTTCTTCCTCTTCCTGGTCTTTACCGGACGGGCCGGACGATTGAAACAAAAAAGCGGATCTGCCCTGGCTCTCGTTTTCCAGGGAGCTGACCGGACACTCATCGGCCCCCATCGCCTGATCATGAAGGCCGCAGAAAAATTCTCGGAGCCCAAAAATGAAAAACAGGAGGAATGGTTCCGCCAGCTTCTGGCGGCCCGCTCCCAGTCCCAGCTCCTGATCCCCTTATTGGAAGGGCTTCTGGCCGATCTCCAGGACGAGGCTTCCGGCCGGATCGGAACCGGAGCCTCGGACTTCAGCTTCCTGGCCGGCAAAGCCGCCCAGGCCCAGGCCTATGAGTCCTACTTCTACCGCTGGGGGAAGGGGCTGGACTATGGGATCCTGCCGGGACTCCCCGTCCGGGGCGACCTGGGCCGGCTCCTGGCCGTCCCCTGCAATCTCTTCCAGCTTGCGGCCGAACAATCAGAACCGGGCAGCCTGACCCGGGCGACACTGGATCAGGACGTCACAGGCAGCCCCGTCTTGACCGTAATCTGGGATGGAGTTCCGCTTGATCCCTCGGCGTCAAAAAGAGGCATTCGAGACATCCAGCCTCCCTCAGGCAGCCTCTTCCAACTCGACAAGGCAGTCAAGGCCCTCGGGGGCCGTTTGACCCTTGAACACCGGGAAGGGCAGAACCAGATCCGGGTCATGCTGCCCCGGGCTCTGGCAGTCCCGACACTTTGACAGTCCGCTTAGAGGAAGATCTTGAGGCACCTTTTTTCTTTCAGGGTCAGTGAAATGCCGATGGCCAAAAGGAGAAGGCTGATGGAGATCCAATAGGCCATCTGGTAGCTGCCGGTCGCATCAAAAACCGTGCCGGCCATAAGAGGGCCG
>DUUZ01000090.1 GCA_012841255.1 Clostridiaceae bacterium | reverse complement strand
TGAAGCAGTGGTAGTTGGTGCAGTAGCTGCAGTAGGTGCAGGCCGGCCGGCCCTTATAGTATTCTGTCGCAATGGAGGACGGACTGGGGAAGGGATCGTAGCCCAGGTTTTCCATGACCGGTTTTGCCAGCCGGGCAACAGTGCCCGGCAGAAGCGGGGGCATGGGGAAATCTTTCCTTCGGGGGCCCTCGAAAGGGTTGCCTCCATTTTGAATCGCTCCCCCGATATTTCCTGCCTGTCCCGATACCCCGATTTCGTCGTCAACCTGGTCGTAGAAGGGCGCCAGCTCCTCGTAGCGTATTGGCCAGTCGGTCAATCCGCTGTCCTTGGGAATCGAATCCGCCCCGTAGCGCTCCACATTCCTGCTGTATTGCTCGAAATGGTGGGGCAGCATTCTCCAGTGCTGGGCCGTGTAATGGCGGACCGAACCTCCGATGCCCGACGCCATGACAAAGGGAAGTCCGATGGTGTCTGTACTTTCATCCGGTCTCCACTGCACCGGGGTATCTTTCAGGATGGGGTTTTGCAGTTCCCCTCTCACCTTGTATCTCAGTTCATCCAGCTGGGCACAATCACGGGTCCGCAGGAAATCCCCCCGGTCCAGAGCGACGACTTTCATGCCGCCTGTGGATAATTCCTTGGCCATGATCCCGCCGGCCGCTCCGCAGCCGATGATCACGGCATCAACTTTTTAGCAAAGCCATTCTGCTCCTCCCTTCAGTATCCATTTTCCGGAGTCGGAAAGTTGAATTTTTGCATGTCAGCCAGAGTCAGGATCGGCGTCCTCTCCGACTGGTCGGCCCCGATTTCCATGTGCTCTTCAAAATGCGAGACCTGGGCTCCGTCAAAGCCGATCATCTTCCAACCCAAAAGGTCGCGGTTGCCATGGTAGGCAGGGTCGCAGAAGGTGCCCTCGCGGACATGAAGAAAGAGGAGCTGGAAAAATTCCTGGCCACCGGGGCTTTCGAAGCCCTTGGCTCTTCCTTCATCCATGTCGGTCAGAATACCGTCCTGCTGTTCACTGTCCAAATTTGTGAAATCTTCTTGGTGTTTCAGGCGGCTGTAGGCATTAAGGGCTGCCAAGCCGCGTCTGTAGGTGACTTTCTTGTCCTGGTAAAAGCCGGCCAGGGCACGGTCGAGATAGATATGGGCTTCCGCTTCCACGGCTCCCGGATCTTCCTCATCTCCGGGGATCAGGCGTCCGAAGATGGCCTTGATCAGCTCCATATCCTGTTTGCTGAAAAACAATAGTGCTTGATCCTTGGGTGATGACATTTATTTCCGCTCCTTTAACAGACTGAAGCTCAAGTACTGCCTCACAGCTCAGCCATGATCCTGTCGCCCTCGATCTCGATTGGATACGAAGAGACGGGACTGTTGGCCGGTCCCTTTTCAACAGCACCGGTCTTCACATTGAAGATTGAACCGTGGCAGGGACACTGAACCGTATCCCCGGTCAATACGCCTTCTGAAAGCTTGCAGCGCATATGCGTGCAGATATTGTTGATGGCGTAAAAACTGCCGTCAACATTAGCGACCAGAAGAGATGTGCCATCCTTTTCAACACCCATCATTTCGCCGATCGCGAGATCCTGGGTGGAAGCGATTTCGGTTGCCATATCGAACCCTCCTTCCTTGTTGGATTTTTAGTCCGTAAATAAACGGAGTGCTTGCTCTTGTGAAATTTCTTGTCTTAGAAAGAGATAAATAAGTATGAAGAAAACTGCGAAAAAAAAATCAGCTTCCTGAGCCGGCAATATCTGCCCGCATTTGCAGGTCCTGGTGACTGTCTGCTTTTTACTATCGTATAGGAGGGCTGTCAATTTGACAAACCAGTGCTGAAGCACCAGCCTGCCTGAACCGTAGGTTCCGGAACTGAGTGTTTATGCCTTCATACATCGTTGAGCGGGATGTTAATGACATGCAAAGCAATGCAACGATAGAAATATCGTTGCATTTATCGTTTCATGATGTTAAACTTACATCATAGATTGGAGCAAAGATATGTTCGAACGGGAAACATTTGATCTGGAATTCAAGGAAGCGCTGACCGATACTTTTTTGAAAACGGTGAGCGCATTTGCCAACTATAATAACGGGAAGATCGTCTTTGGTATCGCGGATGACGGTGAAATCAGAGGTATCTCTGCTACACGTGACGCCATGCTGCGGATTGAGAATAGGATCAATGATTCCATCGATCCCCGCCCGGATTACCGTTTGAGAAGCGAGTCGGCGGCGGGTAAGACGCTTATTATCCTGGAGGTTTGCCGGGGAGCCGATACTCCCTATTACTACAAGGACAAGGCCTATAAAAGATCTGACACGTCCACCGTACCGGTTGACCGGCAGGAGCTCAATCGGCTGGTTTTGGCTGGCTTAAATTTGAACCATGAGTCAAGTCAATCAAGTGATCAGAATCTTGAGTTCGAGGTGCTGGAAAAGAAACTGCAGGATATTTTGGGTATTGAAGATTTGACTCTGGACATTTTGAAAACACTGGGACTTTATGGCAAAGAAGGATATTTCAATGTCGCGGCACGCCTTCTCAGCGACCGGAACGATCCAGCTGTTTCCGGTATTGATATGGTGAAGTTCGGGGAAAATCTTAACGTCATCCTCTTTCGCGGTACAGCGGAGGGTATTTCAATTCTCTCACAATTTGATTATGCTCTGGAAATCTTTGAAAGATATTATCAGTACGAAGAAATTGTCGGTTACAGCAGAGAGAAAAAAGAATTGATACCGAAAGAAGCATTTCGGGAAGCCTTGGCTAATGCGCTTGTCCACAGGGCGTGGGATATCAATGGGCATATCCAGATTTCTATGTACGATGACCGGGTGGAGATCAGTTCGCCTGGCGGGTTGCCTTTCGGTATGAGCGAAGAGAACTATCTTAACGAACAATTGTCCCTGCTCCGGAATCCTCTTATCGCAAGTGTCTTCAGCCGCTTGCAGATGATCGAAAAGTTTGGGACCGGCGTTCTCAGAATCATGAGGCAATATCGGGAAAGCTATATCAAACCTACATTCAAGATCAGCAGCCACCATATACGGGTGACTCTTCCCCTCTACCGGGAAATGTTGCCGGATCTTTCTGAAGGCGAACTCCTGGTTTATGAGACAGTCCGTGAAAGTTATCCAATGACCCGTGATGCAATTGACGGGAAGACGGGCTTTGACAAGGCCAAGACGATCCGTTTGCTGAATAAATTGCTGGATAAAGGTCTGATTAAAAAACAAGGTCGTGGTCCGGGAACCTCCTATACCCTCCGGTGAGGGTCTTGGGTCACTTTCATATATTCCTTGTTCGGATTCGTCTATAGGCCCTTTCATTAAGCAGGACTTCAGACAATGGCAGTCAGGACTATATTTAGTCCTCACCGGCACGGATCTTCGGTATCATAAGATTTGGAAAAATGACCGGGCAAAAAGTAAGAAGATATTTTTTGCCCGATGCCAAAGGGGAAGAAGACAGTATCAATGAAAAAGAAGACCCTTCAACTTGTCTCGATTCCCGTTTTTATCCTGATCGGATTTCTCTTTTCCTATTTTGCTTCCTTTTATTACGAGTACCATGCCAAGAACTACGTTAATCCCGAGCTTTCGGGCATGATCACGGAAGAAGTTATGCAGGCGACGATCCTGCTAGTCAACGAGATCCGCGAAGAGAACAGCATCGCTTACGGGGTCGGCAGCAGCGGCGTTATCTTTATGAAAGAGGGGAATACCTGCTATTTCCTGACCGCCCGCCATGCCCTGGAATTTGTCGACCGGGGACAGGTTTTTTATCGGGTGCTGGATTACCGGGATTTGACTTTCCCGGAATATTTTGAGCAGACTGGCAAGTGGCCCCTGGGCGGGATTACGGGGTATTACAGCCGTTATCCTTCGGCCCGGCTGGAGTATACGGATGAAGCCTATGATCTGGCGATTCTGAGTTTTGTATCTGAAGGCCCCTTTTCGGCCCTTCCCCTTTATAGCGGGGACCTCAAAACCGGGGAACCCGTGGTCTCGATCGGCAACCCGGAGGGGGTGCGAAACCGGATCAGCTACGGGAAAATCAGGAATCTCTCACCGGTCCATTTCAAGGATGCCTCAGGTCGGGTCCAGTATCCCATGATCCGCCATACGGCCTACGTGTCACGGGGCAGCAGCGGCGGTCCTGTCTTGAATGCTTCAGGCGAGATTGCGGGGATTAGTCTGGCTGGCGGAGAGAATGTCTTCCGCTTCTTCCGCCATGGCCTGATGATGCCGGCGGACCGGGTCCGGCAGTTTCTATCCGACTGGGAGGACAATCGGTAACGGATCGCCCATCCTCTTCCCTATAATGGATGGAAGAAGCAAGGGAAAGGGGCTGCCTATGATCGTAAATCTGCGTGAACTTGGAGGATATGGAGGACTTGACGGGAAGAAGGTGAAGGAGGGCATGCTTTTTCGAAGCGGCCATCTGAGTTTTCCCGATGAGGAATTGTCCGGTTACCTGGAACCTCTGGCTCTTTCCCTGGTCTTTGATCTCCGCTCCGCCGACGAAACCCGCCAGGAGCCCTACACTCTGCCCGACGGCATCGAGTACCGGCACCGGCCGGTTGTGACCTCCATGGAAGGTGAGATGCGGGCTCTGAATATGGCCTTTCCTTTCCCCAATCAAAAAGGAGATGATGAAGACTTCATTCCTTTATCTGTACCCCCAGAGGTGCTTTCCAATTTCGGAGGTTTTCTGACCCGCCTCTATTCAGATATGGGGGAGAATCCGGCCATCTTTGGCGGAATCATCCGGGAAATGCTGGAAAACGGAGAAAAACCGGTCCTTTTTCACTGTTCTGCAGGCAAGGACCGGACCGGCGTCCTGGCCGCCCTGATCCTTCTGGCCCTGGGAGTTCCCGAAGAGGAGGTCCGAGGAGATTACCTGCTTTCCAACCGCTACCGGGAAGAGGCCATGGCCCGGGAACTTCAGCATCTGACCCGGGGAATTACGGATCCTCATCTTCTCACCATGATCCGGGACATGCTGGTCGTCAAGGACGAATACCTGGAAGCCGCCTTCCGGCATGTGCGGGTCTATCCCCGCTTTGAAGACTATGCCAGGGAGCGGCTGAATCTCGATTCCCATGATCTATCCGCTTTAAGACAGCGTTATCTGGAGTAAGCCATGGATTTTGAGGCCCTCAAGCGATACTATGCCGAACTGGACCGTTCCCTCTTTCTGGACGGCCCGGAAAAGGCTCTGGCCGGCCGGGACAGCCCCCTGCCCATCGGATTCGGGCAGACCATCTCCCAGCCTTCCCTGGTCCTGGAGATGACCCGGCTCCTGGCCCCTGAGCCTGACAGCAGGGTACTGGAAGTCGGGACCGGCTCCGGCTACCAGACAGCCCTTCTGGCCCGGTTTTCGGATCAGGTCTATACCCTGGAGAGAATTCCGGAACTATCCCGTAAGGCTGAGGACCGGCTGACTGAGCTTGGTTTCACCAATATCCATTACAAGATCGGCGACGGCAGTCTGGGCTGGCCGCAGGAGGGCCCCTTTGACCGGATCATGGTGACCGCTGCTGCGGGCAGGAAACCGGAGCAGCTGCTGGCCCAGCTGGCCTTGGGCGGCCGCATAGTCATCCCGGTCGGGCCGCGCTACATGCAGGATCTGCTGGTCCTGTCCAAGGACGACAAGGGCCGCATCATGGAGAGAAAGCTGGGAGCCGTGCGATTCGTCGAAATGGTGGGACCTTACGGCTGGGGGGGCGAAAAATGATGAGCCTGGACGAGAAAATCGGGGGCCTGGACTTCGAAGAGGAACTCCTGGACGGCTATGAGCAGCTGGAAGAGCTGTTCGGGGTGGGAGTTCTGGATGAGATCACAGACTTCGATAGGGAAGACTCCCTGGAGCTTTCCTTTCTGGTCTCCCTCAACCGGGCAGGCATCCGGCTGTCATCGGAGGATCTGGATATCCTGCTGGAGGAAGAAGATGCCTGCTTTTTGGAAATTGCTGTTTCCCGTGAAAAACCTCTGCTTTACCGGGTTTTTTGGAAATATCCGAAAGGGAGCGGAGGGCAAGATCTGCTGCTTTCGGAAGTGCCCTTCCGGCCTGAGCATGGCTTCGCCCTGGACCTGGCGGATCGTTTCGCAGCCATGAATAATCTTCTGGTCCTGACCGCCCGGGACCTGATGGAAGAAGCGGAAGATGACGGGGAGACCGTCAGCATATATACCAAGTACTTCAACCGGCAGGAGGACAATGAAGCCCTGCTCTGGTGGAAAAAATTAAGTTCACAAGAAGACTTCGGAGGATGACATGAAAGAAAAAGGAAGATGGGACCTGAATCCCCTGTACGAAGGTCTGGACGATCCGGGGATCGAAAAAGATTTTGAGAAGCTGACGCGACTGGTTGAGGAAAGCAAAAGCATTTTTCAAAGTGAAGGCGGGTCCACAGGACAGATCAAGGCCGGTATCCGCCTGGCTGAAGAGGTCAGCGATACGCTCCGGATCCTGGCCTCCTTTTTGTCTCTTGTCTCCTCAGCTGATACCAGCCTGGGTCAGCCCCAGGCCCTGCTGAACCGGATCCGGGGCATCATGGCAGATTTCCAAAGCTTTGATGTCCAGCTGAAAAGACTGATCGCAAGCCAGGATCCCAAAGAACTCCTGGAAGATGAAGAACTGGCAGTATATGCCTTCTACCTGGCGGAGAGCCGGGAAGAGGCCGGTTATCTTCTGGATGCTGAGCTGGAAGAGATGATCGCACGCCTGGACATCTACGGGGCCAGCTCCTGGAACAATCTCTTCCGCCAGCTGACTTCAGCGGCCGTCATGGACCTGGACGGTGAAAAGAAGACCCTGACCCAGCTTCGGAACCTGGCCTACGATTCCGGCCGGGAGGTCCGTCACAAGGCCTACGAAGCGGAACTTGCCCTTTATCCTCAACTGGAAAAGTCCCTGGCCGCAGCCCTCACCGCCATCAAAGGCCAGGTTGTCTACCTGAGCCGGAAAAGAGGCCATGCCAGTCCCCTGGATGAGGCCCTCTTCAAGAGCCGGATGGGCCGGGACAGCCTGGACGCCATGATCGCGGCCATGACGGAGAAAAAGGATGTCTTCATCCGCTATTTCAAGGCCAAGGCCCGTCTCTTCGGCCAGGACAAGCTTCATTGGGCCGACATGTTTGCTCCGGTCGGCAAACTGCCCGACGGTTATTCCATGGATGATTCGCGCCGGATGCTGACAGAATCCTTTGAAAAACTCCATCCTCCCATTGCGGCACTGATCAACAGGGCCTATGAAGAGGAATGGATTGACTTCTTCCCCCGGGAGAACAAGGTGGGCGGAGCCTTCTGCGCCAACCTGACCGTCATCCGTCAAAGCCGTGTCCTGACCAACTTTGAAGGTTCCTTCAGCGGTGTCAGCACCCTGGCCCATGAACTGGGGCACGCCTACCACGGGGTCCGGATCGAGGAGCATGCGCCCCTGAACCGCTCCTATTCCATGCCGGTGGCCGAGACTGCCTCCATCTTCAATGAGACGCACTTCCTCTTGGAACAGGTGGCGGCAAGCGGGGATCCTGAAGAAAAATTGGGACTACTGGACGGTTTTCTCATGAACAGCGGCCAGGTTATCTGCGATATTCTGTCCCGCTTCCTCTTTGAACAGGAAGTCTTCCACCGGGTGGAAAAAGAAGTTCTGAAGCCGGAAGATCTGAAAGACATCATGCACAGGGCCCAGCTTGAGGCCTATGGAGACGGACTGGATCCGGACAGCCTCCACCCCTACATGTGGGCCTGTAAGCCCCATTATTACTCTGCGGGCCTTAGCTTCTATAACTTTCCCTACGCCTTCGGTGCCCTCTTTGCAGCGGCCCTCTACCGCAAGGCCGGAGAAGAGGGGGCAGCCTTCATGGAACAGTACGACCGGATGCTGACAGCGACGACGGTGTCCACAGTTGAAGAAGCAGGCAGGCTGACAGGACTGGAGTTCACAGACAAGGCAGTCTGGGAGAACAGTATGGCATCCTTCCTTCCCTTTGTTTCGGCTTTCGAAGAACTGACGGAAACGCTTGCACCCTAAAGATGAATCATAGCCGGTCAGGTCAATTAACAGAGAATATGCACCTGACCGGCTATAATCAATCTCTGTTGATTATGTTTATAGCCATATTAGTAAATATCTCTTGAATATTGATTAAAATGACTATAATATGAAGGCAGAAAGGAGACTGCCATGATTCATCCCTCTGATGGCCGCCTGTATGCCGCCCTGATCGGAGACCTGGTCGGCTCCAGGGAAAACCCCGGCCGGGCCGGGATCCAAAGAGATCTGGACCGGGTGCTTGAGCAGGTCAATGATAAATACAGCTCCTCCATTGCCTCCCGTTTCACCATTACCCTGGGGGATGAGTTCCAGGGTCTCATGCATCCGGGCGCCCCTATTCTCTCTGTCATTCATGAAATCGAGGAGGCACTCCACCCCCAGAAGATCCGTTTTGGCATCGGGATAGGTGAAATGACAACGGCTATCCATGAAGACCGCGCCCTGGGAGCGGATGGCCCGGCCTACCACCGGGCCCGGGAGGCGGTGACCTGGCTCAAGGATAATGCCAGGCGAAAGGAAAGCGCCAAAAGTGACATCCGCCTGTCGGGAGAAGGGATCGAATCCGTGACCGGCCAGCTGGCCAATTCGCTTTTGACTCTCATGGCTGCTGTCAAGGACAGCTGGACCGACCGTCAGCGGGAGGTCATCTGGACCATGATGCGGTCGGGCGGGACCCAATCCCAGGCGGCTGCAGAACTGGGCATTACACAGCCCTCCGTCTACAAGAACCTGGACCGGGGTAATTACTACGCCTATGAAGCCGCTTTTCTTGCCCTTGAGAAACTCTTGATGAACCTGGGGGCCTTCTATGTTTAAGACTTATTTCCTCCTTTTCCTGCTGGCCCATATCCTGGGCGATTACTATCTGCAAAACGGGACCATGGCGGACCATAAGAACAAGCATTATGGCTGGCTTATCTTTCACGGACTCCTTTATGCCCTCCCCTTCTGGCTGATCCCCCTTTTCGTCCGGATGAGACCGGCTTTCCTATGGGGGCTCATCGCAGCCACAGTCAGCCATTTTGTCATCGATGCCCTGAAAAGCTGGCCGAAAATCCGAAGGGCCACGAAGAGTTCGAGGACAGCCGGCCAGGAAGAGGAAGCTGAAAAGACGGGTTTCTCCCTCTGGCTTCAGTCCCACAGGGAATTCACAAGAAGACCCATCGTCCCTATTTTATTTGACCAGGCCCTGCATCTTCTGCTGCTGGCCCTGATCGCCTTTTTCCTGGCCCAGGGACATAGGCTGGAGCTTCGCTCCGGCTTCCTGGCCATGGCAGAGACGGCCGGGCTTCCGCCTTCGGCCCTGCTTGCCTGGAGCCTGGCCCTCCTTCTTGCCTGGAAACCCTCCAATCTTCTGATCTTCTTCATATTGAAAGATTATGAAAGTGAAAACCCGCAAGTGCGGCGGGAGACGGATATCCGGGCGGGACGGATGATCGGGCTCCTCGAACGGGTCATCATCCTCATCCTGGTCTCCCTGGGCCAGCCAGCGGGCATTTCCCTGGTCATTGCCGCCAAGACCCTGGCCCGCTTCAACCGGATCAAGGAAGATGAAGAATTTGCAGAGCGCTATCTGATCGGGACTTTGCTCAGTACGCTCTTTGCCATCGTCATATCGCTTGTGCTGTAAAACAGCGCCGGAAAGGATCAAGTATGAAAAAAGTGCTCTTTTACGCAATGAACGGAGAAAAAATGTTTTTCTCCCACATCCTCATGAATGCCCTGGATCTTCTGGCGGACGGCGTGGAAAGTGCCATCATTTTTGAAGGTGCTTCGGTCCAGTTGATTCCCCTTTTTGAGGAGGAAAAGAATCTCCTCTATCTGAAAGCCAAGGAGGCCGGCCTGATCGCCGGTTTCTGCCTGGCCTGTTCCAAGGTCATGGAGGTCCGCGAGGCCTGCCTGGCCTCCGGTCTTCCCGCCCTCTCCGACATGTTCGGTCATGCAGGTTTCAAGGCTTATCTTGTGGACGGATACGAGATCGTCAGCATGTAAAAAAGGACCCGCCCGGGGGCAGGTCCCTAAAGCCATCCTTCAGGAAGGGCGCTTTTTCTACTCGTTCCAATAGTTGTTGGCCGCTGCGACCGTCTGGAAGTTGATGGCAATCACCTGGGATGCAGCCGTCAGGCTGTCGGCATCCGTCGAGTAGGCGGACCGCAGCTGGTCGCGGACCTCCGCGGAAGGCTGCGTATAGGCAACGCCCTTCCTCGACATGGTGATGGCCAGTTCAAAGCCTTCCTGGGGTGTATTTGTTTTTAATGTCTTGAGCCAAAGATCCATGGTGGGCCTCCTAACAAAGTACTGCTTTCACGTCCAGCCCCTTGGGGGCTTCCTTCCCTTTATTATGCGCCCCTATAGAATTATGACAAGCTGTTTTGATACAGGAGCGCAGGCAAAAGCTCTTAATCCAGTTCTTTCTCCCATTCCAGGATCTTTCCGGTCACAGCATCGATCTCGTACTCGTACTCATAGCCCCCATACTTGAACTCCACTTCGTACTCTTTCTTCTTTTCCTTGTACTCGACTTCCAGTGAACGGACGGCGGACCGGGAGAGCCCCGCATGCCGCAGGGCAATGCTGATGGCCTCATCCTTTGAGATCAGGTTTCCGGAAGGGGCACCGGGGGCCGTTGTAGTGCCCGTCTTTTTGATCCTCTCGATCCCGATATCCAGGATTTTCCCTGTCACTGCATCGATTTCATATTCGTACTCATAATCCCCGTATTCGAACTCCACTTCGTAGATCATGCGGCCGTCTTCGCGTTCCAGCTCCGTTTCGAGTTTTCTCACCTGCCCTCTGGTCAGCCCGGCATCCTTCAAAGCCACATCTTCCGCTGTGCTGCTTCCGATGTAGGCGGGATTGGTCGGCTGGGGCCTTACGACGCCGCCCGATGAAGGGAGTCTGTCGATGTCAATATCCAGGATTTTCCCGGTCAGGGCATCAATTTCATATTCGTACTCATAATCTCCGTGTTCGAACTCCACCTCATAGACCATGCGGCCGTTCTCGCGCTCCAGTTCAGTCCGAAGCCGGGTGACGCTGTCTTTCGTGAAGCCGGCGTGTTCCAGGGCGATGGAGATGGCCTTGTCACTTCCGATGTAGGAACCCGATCCGGCGGGCGGGGTGACGGGGTCCTTCCCTTCACTCTTGTCCTTGATCTTGAACTTGACGATCTCACCGCTCTTGGCATCGATGTCATAATCGTATTCTGTCTCTCCCCTGTAGAACTCCACCTCGTAGACCATACGGCCATCTTCGAAATCCAATTCCACTTCGAGTTTGCGGATGTCTGCTTCCGATAATCCGGCATGCTCCAGCGCGATAGCTGTGGCCCGGTCAGGCCCGATATAGCCTTTGCTGCTGGCCTGGCCGGTGATGAGGACACTGTCCAGGGCCGGCTGGCGGGCCGCAATCAAAAGGCTTAAGTCATTAATGGACAGGCGGGCCACATCCTCGTAAGCAATGGCCGGATCGCTTTCGACCAGGTGACCGATCAAGGCGGCCTTGCCAAGGGAGATCCCGTATTCTTCAGCCAGGCTTTTCAGCCGGTCGTCGGCCCTTGAAGTCTGGCTCATGATGGAGCCGCTGACGGAGAAGCCTTCCAGAAGATCCCCGATTTCGCTGGACAGGCGGCGTTCCAGGTCCTTGCCGGCCTGGGCATCCCGGCTGTCCACGGTGATCAGGATGGAGTTTTTAAGGTCGCTGATATAGCCCTGCCGGACCATGGAGCCGATCAGGGCATTGACGGCCACGTCCAGCTTGACGCCCTTCAGGTCCATGTCTCCCAGGACAGCCTCCGCCTCGTCATTGGCGGGGGTCACTTTCAGTACTTGTTCTTTTTTGTTGACGGACATTTCGATGCTGGGATTGACGTCAAAGGAAATGACAGCCCCGGGCATCCAGCGGAACCAGGCCATCCAGCCGGCCAGAACCAGGATGAGGACGGCAGCCAGCGGAGCCAGTGCGGTCAAGGCCCATCTTTTCCGCGGCATTGGTCTTGTATTTTCTTCGTTGATGATATGTTCCATTGTTACAAACTCCTTCGTTTCTTCAATTTGTTCGAGGAGTTTTGGCAGCACATCGGGAACCGACGCGTCGACGGCGCGTTTGATCCGGTTGGCGATTGTTTGATTCGTTTCTTTCACTTTTGTTCCTCCTCCAACCATTTTCGGAGTTTTGACAAAGACCGGTGATACTTGGAAAGAGAGGTGCCCAGGGGAATTCCCAGAATCCGGGCAATCTCCCTGTGCTTCAGTCTTCCGGCCGTGTAGAGGACGACGATCTGCCGTTCCTCTTCGGTCAACCGGGCCAGAAGAGAGTCGAGTACCATACGGTCGAGGGCGGATTCGGAGAAGTCGCTTCCTTGATCGGGGATCCAGTCTTCTTCCAGGGGGAGCTCCCGGGCTGTGCGGGATCTGACCTTATCCATAGCCAGATTCCGTGTGATGGTCAGAATCCAGGCCATGGGCTTTCCCCGGGCCCGGTAGCTCCCCGAGGACCGGTAAATCCTCAGGTAAGTGTCCTGCATGATATCTTCGGCGTCCTGGGGATTTCTGACGATGGAAAGCGCCAGACCGTAGACGGCCCCCTTGGTGCGCTCATAGAGCAACTCCAGGGCTCCCTGGTCGCCTTGTGCCAGCTGCAGGATCTTCTTCTCGATTTCTTTCATCTTTATTTACCGCTTCTGCCAAAACCCTCTCACCCTTAATAACGGGTGAAGAGGAGCTTTTATTGCATGCCTTCTTTGTGTTCAGATTACCAGACCCCGATTTGACTCGATTTGCCAAGTAGGCTATCCTACTAACTTAGTGCTTTCCGGCACTGGCCTTGCCGGACTGCAATGACACAGGAAAATATTGAGATTTAGTGATTGAACGGATGAATTCGAACGGGTAGGCCAACTTGAAAAGCCCGTCTTGAATGCGGTGTTCCCGGGTCTTGCGGATCCGGGGTTGGCATAATTGAATTTGTGTTTATCGGGACTTCGGTCCAGGGCATACGTGATTGGTTCACCATCCGGAAGCACTGGCGCGAGGTCTTTTTTTATTGACGAAAAGAGGAAAATATTTTGATACGTTTTGAAAATGTTACAAAAAAATATGGTGATGACGTCATTTTGGACGACATCAGTTTTGAAATTGAAGAAGGGGAGTTTGCCGTCCTGATCGGCCCCAGCGGCTGCGGGAAGACAACGACTCTGAAATCCATCAACCGGCTGATCGAGCCGGAAGCAGGCCATATCCATGTGGAGGGACGCGACATCATGGAGACCAACCCGGTCGCCTTACGGCGCAAGATCGGCTATGTCATCCAGGAGATCGGACTCTTCCCCAACATGACGGTGGCAGAAAATATCGGGGTGGTGCCCAAGAGGCTCAAGTATAAAAAAGAGGAAATCGAAAGGATCACCCGTGATCTTCTGGATATGGTCGGCATGTCCTATGAGGAATATGCAGACAAATACCCTTCGGAACTGTCGGGGGGCCAGCAGCAGCGGATCGGCGTCCTCCGGGCCCTGGCGGCATCCCCGCCCCTGGTCCTGATGGATGAGCCCTTCGGCGCCCTGGATCCCATGACCCGGGAGGCCCTGCAGGATGAGATCATCCGCCTTCATAAGAAGTTGAAAAAAACCTTTGTCTTTGTCACTCATGACATGGACGAAGCCCTGAAATTGGCCGACAAGATCATCTTCATGGACCAGGGAAAGATCGTCCAGATGGACAGTCCCGACCAGATCCTGGAGAATCCGGCCAGCGATCTGATCAAGCAATTCATGGGCAAAAGGATTTCCGGCAGCGGCAGTGCAGAGCTGACGGCAGGAGATTTCATGAAGCCTCACCCGGTCAGCGTCTACAAGGGAGAAGGTATCAGGAAGAGCACTGAAATCATGGCCAGGCGGAAGATCGACAGCCTCCTGGTCAAGAATGAAGACAACAGCTATGCCGGTGTAGTCACCATCAGAAATATCCGCAGGCATGGCAAGGATGCCAAAACCATCGGCCAGATCCCCACGACCCCCAATGCCGTTTCGCACGTGTCTGAAGACGCCATGGACAGCTTTGACAAGCTGCTGGACAGCGACAGTGATTTCGTGGTTGTTCTCAATGACGACCGCACCATCGCAGGGATCGTGACCAAAACCAGTATGGCCCGGGCCATGGCTGATGCACTGTGGGGTGATGAGGCGTGACCTTCATTGATATGTACGGACAAAAGCTCCTGACTGCATTTGGTGTTCATTTTCTCTACGTCCTGACTTCAGTGTCCATCGGCTTTGCGGCGGCCCTCATCCTGGGGATTCTGCTTTCCCGCCTGCCCCGTCTGGCCCGCTTGGTCCTGCCCGTCATCTCGGTCTTCCAGACCATTCCGGGTGTGGTCTTCATCGGGGTACTCTTTCTTTATTTGGGGATGACTCCGGCCACGGTCATCATTGCCCTGGCCGTCTATGCCATGTTCCCCATCCTGAAGAACACCTATACGGGGCTTTTGGAAGTGGATCCGAGCCTGATTGAAGCCGCGCGGGGCTGCGGCATGTCCCGGATGGAGAGACTTTTTGAAGTGGAACTCCATCTGGCCATGCCCTCCATCCTGGGAGGCCTGCGCATGTCGGCGGTCTATACCGTCAGCTGGGCGGTCCTGGCTTCCATGATCGGCCTTGGCGGCCTGGGTGAGTTCATCTACATCGGGATCGCCACCAACAAAAACCAGCTGATTGTTGCGGGAGCACTCCCCGCTGCCCTGATGGCCGTTCTTCTCAGTCTGGTGATTGACGCATTGCAAAAGAGAAGTGAAAGAAAGGTCAGGCGCTGATGAATACCAAAATACTCCTGGAACACCTTTACATCGTTTTCTTTTCCGTCGTCCTGTCCATCCTGGCCGGCCTGCCTTTAGGCGTCGCGGCCTACCTGTGGAAACCGGCACGGAAACCCATCTTGCGGCTGAGTGAACTCTTGCAGACCATCCCGGCCCTGGCCCTCCTGGGCATGGTCATGCTGGTCCTGGGGGCGGGGAAGACGACCGTGATCACGGGCCTGCTCCTTTATTCGCTCCTGCCCATCGTCCACAACACCTATATCGGGCTGGAGGCCATTGATCCGGGGGTCAAAAGAGCCGCACGCGGCATGGGCATGTCCCGCTGGGACCGTCTTATGACTGTGGAATTGCCCCTCTCCTTCCCCATGATTTTTGCGGGGATCCGGATTGCAGCCGTCACCTCCGTGGGGATCGCAGTCTTTGCGGCCTCCGTGGGAGGCGGCGGGCTCGGATCTGTCATCAACAGAGGGATCCGGACCCAGAACATCCAACTGATTTTATCGGGGACGCTGACACTTATGGCCATGGCCCTTGTCCTTGACGGCCTGATGGCCTGGCTTGAACATAGCCTGAAAAGCGGCCGTCGGTAAAATCTGGAGTTACAGCTCCATTTGAAAGGAAGAACAAATGAAAAAATATATAAAATTGCTGATCGCCCTGACCCTGACCCTGGTCATCCTGGCCGGCTGTTCAGGACGAACGGAAGGGCCGGACAGCCCCATCATCATCTACGACGGGGAATTTTCCGAGATGCAGCTCGTCCATCAGATGGTCAAGATCCTGGTCGAGGAAAATACGGACATCAAGGTCGAGATCCGTGACCAGATGTCGCCGGTCAATCTCTACAAGACCCTGGTCAAGGGAGACAGTGACCTGATGAACAGCTACGACGGGACCTTGCTCACAACCTATCTGAAGCTGGATGTGGCGGATGTCCCGGAGGGCCAGTCCCTTTATGACTTCGCCAGCCGCACCGCCCTGGAACAGGACGGCGTCCGCCTTTTGGAACCTCTGGGTCATGAGAATACCTATGCCATTGGCATGCCCCATGAACTGGCAGACCAGTACGGCATCGACACCCTCTCGGATCTGTCTGCGGCAGCGCCCCAGCTCATCTTCGGAGCCGAACACGAATTCTTCGGCGAGGAAGGCAGCATGAAGTACGGGCCTTTTTCCGAATTTTACGATCTGAACTTCAAGGAAGGAAAAGCCATCGAGATGGCCTTGAAGTATTCGGCTGTTGAAAATGGGCATATCGACGTGACCGTTGTTTATTCAACAGACGGCATGAACAAGAAGGCTGATCTCAAAATCCTGGAAGATGACAGGAATTTCTTTGCCGAATACAATGACGCCCTCCTGGTCCGGGACAGTCTTTTTGATCGCTATGCCGAAACAGCTCCTGAGCTGGAGGATATCCTCAACGAACTGGCTGGTCGCTTCACCAACGAAAGCATGACCGACCTGACCTATGAGGTCGATGTCAACGGCCGGACGCCGGAAGAGGTGGCTTTGGAATTCCTGGCCGAAGAAGGTCTGACCGGCTAGTCGGCACCGGGACCCCTTTGAGGGTATACTTGACAAAAACCCGGGCGGCGAGGAGAAGCAGCATGAAGATTCTTGAACAATACGATGCAAAGGCAAGGAAGCTGGGCATGATTGAAGCCTTTTGCGAAGTGGTCGCCTGGGAGGTCAAGGACCTGGCCTTCAGCCCCATCATGGAAGTGGAGGAGTGGGAGGATGTGAAAGCGGCCGCCCAGGCCATTGCGGAACACTTCGGGGCTCTTTCCTTTGTGGAGACGGATCTCATGTGCTCCGATCTGGTCCCCGATGAAGCCGTCAAGGGCAAGGTCGTGGTCCTCTACTACAAGAAGCCGGAAACGCTTGAAAAGTATCTCAGGCTCAAGGCCTCGGTCATGGCCCAGGAGGAGGAGGGGAGCTATACGGCGGAAGCCCGCAAGTCGGCTTCCATAGCCCTCCGCCGCCTGCTCAGTTACTCGGAGCATGCAATAAATGAGCATTATACTGCATAATATGAATGCATAAAAATTTGAAAACTAATAAATGAAGGCATTTTTATATCATTTGACAATTAGACATGGTATAAAGTGTACTTTGTTGATAAAATGTCCATTGTTAAAATCTCTGCTCTTTCTTATCCTTTGTACTAATTCAATTTTTCCAGGCAAGATGCCCCTCTGACCGCAGACCGGGCCCGGGAACTGGAAATACGAGTAAGGAGATCAGTAAGATGAGAAAATTTTTGAGCCTGATGCTGGCTGTCGTTTTTCTTTTGACAGCGGCCGCCTGCGGACCCTCCGGCAAACCTTCTGATCCGTCAGCTCCAGCTGGTACGGACGGCCCCCTGCCCGATGAGATTATTATCGGCGGGCTGGCGCCCCTGACCGGCGATGTCGCCCAGTACGGCATCGCGTCCAATAACGGCACCAAGCTGGCCGTGGATGAGATTAACAAGGCCGGAGGCATCCTGGGTAAGAAGATCAAGTACATTGCCTACGATGAAGAGGGCGATTCGACAGCTGCCACCATTGCCTATGACCGCCTGGTCAATGAAGACGGCATTGTGGCCCTGATCGGCGACATTACCACAGTTCCCACCATCGCGGTCGCACAGAAGGCCGTCGAGGACGGCATCCCCATGATCACGCCGACCGGAACGGGCGCAGCCATCACCCAGGCGGGTGAAAATATCTTCCGGGCCTGCTTTACCGACCCCTACCAGGGTGAACTGATGGCCCACTATGCCAAGGAGAAGCTGGGAGCTTCCAGCGTGGCCGTTCTTTATGACACCGGCGACGACTATTCCAAGGGCGTTGCGGATGCCTTCTGGGCAGCCGCTGAAAGCCTGGGCATGACCCGGACCGACAAGGAAGGCTACCAGCCGGGCTCGACCGACTTCAACGCCCAGCTGACCAAGATCAAGGCAGGCAACCCCGATGTCATCATGTCCCCCGGCTACTACGGCGACGGGGCCATGATCCTGACCCAGGCACGTGAACTGGGCATCAGCTCCAAGTTCCTGGGCTCCGACGGCTGGGACGGCCTTCTCCTCCAAATGGATGCCTCCAATTACGGAGCCCTGGACGGAGCCTTCTACTGCACCCAGTACTCGCTGCGCGAGCCGGGTGCCGAACTCCAGAGAGTCATGGATGCCTACCGGGCCTTCTATGCCGACAGCGATCCTTCGGCCGAATACCTGAATATGTTCGCCATCCTGGGCTATGAAGCCATGCATATCATGGCGGCGGCCATCGAGAAGGCAGGCAGCGTCGAATCCTCCAAGGTTGTCGAAGCCCTGCAGAATCTCGAATACGAGGGAGTCTCCGGCAGCATCGCCTACAAGGGCGGCCAGGATCCCTTCCGCGAGGCCTACATCGTCGAATTCGTC
>DUUZ01000011.1 GCA_012841255.1 Clostridiaceae bacterium | reverse complement strand
CCGCAACCGGAGCATCTTCTCCTATGTCAGGAAAGGGAAGGGGGAGGAGAATCTGACGGTCGTTCTCCTGAACATGACGCCCGCCTCCTACGGGGAGTGTGTTTTCAATGTCCCGCTTGCCGGCCGTTACCGGCTGATTATGAACAGTGATGCGGTCCGCTTCGGCGGAACCGGTTTTGGAGGTCTGGACCAGGGGGACCCGGTGTTTTGGACTGAAGAGGATGACGGGGATTCCCCGGCAAGGCTCCGCCTGCCGCTGCCGCCCCTGGCGGGAATCTACCTTGAGTATGAAGGGAAAGAAGAGGACTGAACTGTGGCTAAACAAGAGACGATCGCCATGATCCTGGCTGGAGGCCAGGGGTCCAGGCTTGGAGTCTTGACCGACTTTGTCGCCAAACCGGCCGTCCCGTTCGGCAGCCGCTACCGGATCATCGATTTTCCGCTTAGCAACTGCATGAACTCCGGCATCGAAACGGTAGGTGTTCTGACCCAGTACCAACCCCTGGAACTGAATTCCTACATCGGGAACGGCCATCCCTGGGACCTGGACCGCAACAGCGGCGGAACTTTTATCCTGCCGCCCTATCTCAGCCTGGAGGGCAATGACTGGTACAAGGGGACGGCCAATGCCATCTACCAGAACATCCCTTTCATTGACGGCTATGATCCCCGCTTCGTCCTCATTTTGTCGGGCGACCATATCTACAAGATGGACTACGCCAAAATGGTGGCCGCCCACATTGAAAAGGAGGCGGAAGCCACCATCGCCGTCATTGAGGTTCCCTGGAGCGAGGCCTCCCGCTTCGGCATCATGAATGTGGACGGGGAGGGACGGGTGACCGAATTTGAGGAAAAGCCCGCGGAACCCAAAAGCAACTTGGCTTCCATGGGGGTCTACTGCTTCTCCTGGGAGGTCCTGCGCCGGGAACTGATCGAGGATGAGAGGAATCCCAAGTCGGAAAACGACTTCGGGGGTGACGTCATCCCGGGCTTGATCGCCAAGGGCAGGCAGGTCTATACCTACCATTTCAACGGCTACTGGAAGGATGTGGGAACTGTCTCCTCCCTTTGGGAATCCAACATGGATCTTTTGATCAACAGCGATCAGATCGACCTTCGTGACATGTCCTGGCCCATCTTCTCCAAGAATCCCCAGCGGCCCTCCCACTACTTCGGCCCGGACTCCATCGTCAAGAATACGGCCGTCACCGACGGGGCCGAGCTTTACGGGGAGGTTTACAACTCGGTCATCGGCTACAACGTCCTGATTGAAAAAGGAGCCGTCGTCCGGGATTCCATCATCATGCCGGGCGTCCATATCGGGGAGGGGGCGGTTCTGGACCGCTGCATTGTCGGCATGAACACAGTCATTGAGTCCGGCGTCCGGGCAGAACCCGATGCCGAGGGGGGCAGGGACGACTTTTTAAGTCCCCTCTGCCAGGATGACATTACGGTCATCGCCCCCGGCCTGATCATCCGGGAGGGCCTAGCCATCACGGGCAACTCCATGATCGGACCGGCCCACGCCAAAAGTCATCCCGACGCGGTGGCCGAATGCCCCAGCCTTCTGAGAAGGGAGATGGAACTATGCTGACCAATGCCATGGGCCTGATCCTGGCCGACAACCGCCGGGTTCACCTGGGCCCCCTGAACCAGCCAAGAGCCCTTGCGGCCGTTCCTTTTGCCGGGCGTTTCCGCATCGTCGATTTCACCTTGTCCAATATGGTCAACTGCGGGATCAAGCGGATCGGCATTGTGGCCCTGACCCGCTACAAGTCCTTGATGGACCATGTAGGGACCGGCTCCTGGTGGGATCTGGACCGGATCCGGCAGGGCCTCTACCTGATCCCTCCCTATATCAATCCCGTGACCCGGGCCCCGGACCGGACAGATGCCCAGGGCATCATCGACTATGTCGAAAGCGGAGACCAGGACTATGTCTTCATCTCGGCCAGCGACTATGTCTCCAATATGCGCCTTCACCCGCTTCTGGATCAGCACAAGGAGTCCGGCGCCGACATGTCGGTTTACTATGCCCGGGACGGGCACCCGTCCCGCAGGATCTCCATGGGGCTGGAACTGGATGAGGACTCCATGATCAAGAGGCTCCGCGTGGACCAAAGGGAGATGGAGAATGAACAGAATGCCTTCGGCCTTCTGGTGGTCTCCCGGGAATTGCTATTACGGATGCTGGAGGAGATGATGGCCCGGGGCATTGCTGACTTTTCCATAGTCGGCCTCCTGGAACACTACAGCCGGCTGCGGATCCAGGCCCTGGAATATGACGGCCTCCTCTTCCGGATCCACGACATTGAAAGTTACTTCGAATCTTCCATGAGACTATTGGACCCCCAGGTCCGAAATGAGCTCTTCGACCCCGAGCGGCCCATCTACACCAAGGTCAAGAACCGGGCTCCCTGCATCGTCTCTCCCGAAAGCGGCCTGCTCCGCAATGTCCTGGGATCCGACGGCTGTGCCATCATGGGCCAGGTGGAGGACAGTGTCCTCTTCCGGGGCTGCGTCATCGGAAGAAATGCCAGGGTGACCAACTGCGTCCTCTTCCAGGATGCCCAGGTCTCCGAGGGCGCCGTCCTGGACCACGTGATCGTGGGCAAGAACAGCGTGGTCAGAATGGGAGGGAAACTCGCCGGCCGGCCGGGGGCGCCCCTGGTCGTGGCCAAGAATGCCATCGTTTAGAAAGCGAGGACCGAAGTTGAAGATACTCTTTGTCAGCTCAGAAATGATCCCCCTGGCATCGTCCGGCGGACTGGGCGATGTGGCAGGATCCCTGCCCCAGGCGCTGCGGCGCAGGGGACTGGATGTCCGTGTCATCATGCCCCTCTACAAGACCATCAAGGAGTCCTATGCGTCGGAACTGCGCTTTCTGCGCTGGTCCATCATCCGCCTGGGCTGGAGGACCATGTACAGCGGGCTGTTCACCATGGAAGTCAAGGGAGTTCCGGTCTACTTGATCGACAATGACTTCTACTTCGGACACGACAGCCTCTACATCGATTACACCTTTGACATCGAGCGCTTTTCCTTTTTCCAGAGGGCTGTTCTGGAAGCCCTGGGCGAGCCCATGGGCTTCGAACCCGATCTTCTGCACCTGAACGACTGGCAGACCGGCATGATCCCGGTCCTCCTGGAAAGCCACTACCAAAAACAGGGTTACCACCCGGCCCTCCGCTCCCTTATGACCCTCCACAATCTGAAGCATCAGGGCATCCATGGCCGGGAGGCCGTCCAGGATCTGCTGGACCTCCCCGATGAATATTTGACTGAGGACCGGGTCCTGAAGGACGGTGTTCCCAACTTCATCAAGGCGGGGATCGTCTATTCCAGCCGGGTGACCACAGTGTCTCCCACCTATGCCCGGGAGATTATGACCGATTATTTCGGCGAGGGCCTGAACGGGGTTTTGGAAAAACAGGCCTGGAAACTGTCCGGTATTTTGAACGGGATCGACACCGATCTTTACGACCCTCAGACGGATCCTGAGATTGCGTCCAATTACTCCTCAAAAGCCTGGATCCGGGGCAAGGCCGCCTGCAAAAAAGCCCTGCAGGAGGAGGCCGGCCTGCCAACGGCGGGAAGGACGCCGCTTCTGGCCAT
>DUUZ01000089.1 GCA_012841255.1 Clostridiaceae bacterium | reverse complement strand
TCGAGGAAACCACCTCCGATTTCGACCGTGAGAAACTGCAGGAACGTCTGGCCAAACTGTCAGGCGGCGTAGCGGTCATCAAGGTCGGAGCCGCGACGGAAGTCGAGATGAAAGAGAAGAAACTCCGTATCGAGGACGCCCTGTCGGCGACCCGTGCAGCCGTTGAAGAGGGCATCGTCCCCGGCGGCGGCACTGCCTACATCGATGTCCTGGATGACATCGCCGTTCTTTTGGAAGAGCTGGAAGGCGACGAGCGCACAGGCGTTGCCATCGTTCTTCGCGCCCTGGAGGAACCGGTCCGTCAGATCGCCAAAAACAGCGGCTTTGACGGAAGTGTCGTCTGCGAGCATGTCAAATCCGCAGACAAGGGAGTCGGTTTCGACGTCCTGACCGAGGAGTACACCGACATGATGGGAGCTGGCATTGTCGACCCGGCCAAGGTCACCCGCTCAGCCCTCCAGAATGCGGCCTCCATCGCTTCCATCCTCCTGACCACGGAAGCCGTGGTTGCCACCATCCCCGAGCCCGAGCCTCCCATGCCGGCCGGAGGGGGCATGTACTAAACAATAACTGGTTGATTTGACTGAGAGGGAGCTGCCCGGGCGGCTCCCTTTTCTCATGGTACGCCCGACATGGGCAACAACTAGGCGGTGCAAGTCCACTATACGCCTGGCAGTGGGAAGCATTAGCCCAAGGTAAGGGTGTCTGTCGCGAGTTGGAATCCGGAGGAAACGGACGGCAAAATTCTGCGCCGACGAACAGGAATCGGATACAAGGCCGACGAGGAGGGTAAGGTGTCCATACACACTAAAGCCCAATACTGCAAGGAGCTTTCAAAAGCTCAAAGAGAAGCTTAAGCAGCTCACAGGACGCAGCAACGGTATGAGTATCGCCGGGCGCAAGAGCGCCATGAACAGTGTCATCCGAGGTTGGGTCAATCACTTCAAGCTGGCAAAGATGAAAAGAATTGGAAGAGTTAGACGGTTGGCTTCGTCGCCGCATACGGATGGCGATATGTAAGCGCTGGAAAAGAATCAAAACAAAATTCGAGAATCCCAGAAAGACGGTACATGACTCTCAAACGGCATGGATCCTAGCCAACACCCGGAACAAATATGGGTATGTGGCAGGATCGCCTTGGATGTCAATTGCTATCCCAAAGAAATATTTCGAGCTTGCGGGTTATCTGTCCCTTTCGGGCTATTATACTAAGGTTCTCTAAAGACTGTAAGGCCTACGGCGGACCATTGACCTGCGGAAAGATGAAGCCGAATCCGCGTATAACAGAGTGGCCAATGCCGGGACGGTTCAGTCGAAACCCTTGGTGATATTCTCGACAGAAAGGATACAGCCAAAAGAGAACGGATCAATCTAAGTGTTGCTTGACAAAGGGTCACTACATAACAGGTTGGAACTGCCCGGTGCGGATCCGCATGCCGGGTGGTGTGGGAGGTCCCCCGTCCAACTAAAGGACGGGGGACCTCCAAATCAGGCGATTTTTTCAGATCTTCGCGAAGGTTTCCAAAAGGTACGTTGCTACCCCATCCTCATAGTTGGATCCGATGATGAGGTGGGCCCGCTCCCTGACTTCATGACAGGCATTGGCTGGCGCGCAGGCCAGATCACTGACCGCAAAGAGGGGCAGATCATTGAGTCCATCGCCGAAAGCAATGATCCTGTCTTCGTTACAGTTTTGCTTCAGGCAGAGAGCAGCCTTGCCCTTGTCTCCTCCCTTGGGCGTGATCTCAAGGCACCAGCGTCTCTTGGAGTATTGATCTTTGTAGAAGTCACAGACCAGGCCGGGGTCCCATGAAAGAAGATCTGCCATGCGGGCTAGATCCTGAGCCTGATCATCCATGTAAAGGGCGTAAAAAATCCTGCCAGGGGCCAGCGAACCGGGCGTGTGTCTGCCGGCAAAAGAATCGTCGAGGGCGCCGCAGGCCAATAGGTTTTGGATCTGGAAATAACCATCCCACAAAAATCGTTTGTTCCCGGATTCCCGGCAATAAATCCTGTCTCCCTGCTGAGAGAGAAGCAGCCCCCTTATGCCGGTCTCTTTCTCCGCCCGCTCAAGTGCCCTTGCTGATAGTGGGGGGAAGGCCGCCAGGCAGGTTGAATGATGGCGCTTGAGGTCATAGAGGAGAGCACCATTTGCCAGAATCAGAGGAAGCTTGAGGTTGAGCGGCTGGAGGAGGGGGACTGCGGAAAGCAGGGTACGGCCGGTAGCGATCGTAAAGGCCATGCCTTGGTCCAGCAGCTGGTTGAGGATCTCCAGCGTCCGCCTGCTGAGCCGGGCCTGACGATCCAGAAGCGTTCCATCCAGATCTGAGATGTAAAGCGTCATCTATCCTGTCGGTCTAGAGACTGGCAAAATATTCATCAATGACGTCTTTCCAGTCACCACGGCAAATCAAGTGATGGTTGCTGATGGGTTTGCTGGCGAAATAGGCCGTGCCGTCCTCAAGGCGGAGACGGGTCTGAGTCCTGCATAGATCATCCCGGTGCAGTGATTCCACAAGCGCCGCCCGCCCGGCGTAGTAACGCTTTAGATCATCACTGCATTTAAATATGGTCATTGGGCCGGGGGAAATATCTCCGGACAAAGCGACCCCGATCCCCGATTCGAAATGAGTCATCAACGTATAGGAGTCAGGCATAGTCATCGGCAAGGTACAGTGCGCGAAGATGATTTCTTTATCAGATGGAAACATAGCGCTGGGGTTTGCCATGAAGGAGGCTTGGCCGGTCAGGGCATGAAGAAGCGTCATGCTGACCAGGCTCTGGGAATCGCCTTCGCAGGCTGCAGGGATGCCCTGGCTGTTTAGGATAGCCAAGGCGAGACAGCCGGTAGTTTGGATGGCTTTCAGAAGGTCAAAGCAACGCAGAGTCACGGCGTCCAGCTTATAGCGTTCGATCATGCGCATCATAGCGCCGTATACATTCAGCGCCGATTCAATTTCTTCTGGATCGAAAGTCTTGGTCTTCAGTTCAGCCGTAAATTCATTGGCTATATAGCCTCCGGCCCGGTACTCGGAAATCAGTTCCTCAATGGACAGATCGATCAGTTCCATACCGCAGGCTTGGCGGAGGGCCTGAGCGTCCGCTTCACTGGCGATGAGCCCACCCGGCCGGCCGATGCATCCCAGACGCATGCCTTTGATAGAGACTTTGGCGCGGGCGACGTGCTCAAGCACAGAGATGCGCCGGGCAATGTCATCCATGGAACCATGGATGATTTCGCCTTTCAGTCCTTTTTTATCCAGAAAGCCCATGATTTCCATGGCCGCGGCCAGGGAGTTGTAATAGGGAGTAGTAAGCAGGATGTAAGGTTCGGGAATCAATTGGTACTGATCAAGGAAAAAGGGTTCTGCACCGCCGGAGCCGATGAAGAAGATTGGCAGCGCCTCCCGGACAAAATCAGTATCGGGAACCATGGCGATCTCATAGCCCAGGATCTGACTCAGGTCGGCCAGGAAACCCTCACAATACTCTGGAATTCGGGGATCATTGCAGTCCGGAGGTCCCATGAGAAATTTTACACCCAGCTTTTTATTCATTGATTTTCCTCGCTTGCTTTATGCTGTGGTACAGTGTACTACATAGTTGACAGGGGAGGGACCGGCAGATGGACCAGATCGTATTCGTTTCCCATTGCATTCTCAATACGGCCTCGAAAGTCGTTCTTTACGACCTTTCCGCTGCGGGGGCGGAGGAAGCGCTCCGCCTGCGCTTTGTCTCTGTGGCCCTTGATAAGGGCATCCAATTGATTCAACTGCCCTGTCCGGAGTTTACTTTATATGGGGCTAACCGTTGGGGCCATGTAAGCAACCAGTTCGACACTCCTTTTTTCCGGAATCATTGCCGACGGATTCTGGAGCCTTTTATACTCCAATTGAAGGAATATTTGCAGCATCCCGAGCGTTTCAAGATTTTGGGGATTGTTGGGATTGACGGGAGTCCCAGTTGCGGAGTTGATTACACCTGCTATGGGGACTGGTACGGGTCGTTCGAAGAGCGAAAAGACCTGGAGGGCACCTTGTCCACGGCACGTCTGGGAGATGGCATGGGAGTATTCATGCACGAACTGGCCGATCTGCTCCAGGCAGAGGGCCTGGCGGACCAAGTTCCTTTACGGTCACTCTATGCGGATGAGCCGCACAAATGTATGGACCTGCTTGGTTAGCTTTCGCAGGATAGTAACTATTCGCCTGAACTTTCGGCAAAGCCTTCTTTCAATCTACAAAACCTCCAAATGAAATGACAAATGTCATTTCATTT
>DUUZ01000088.1 GCA_012841255.1 Clostridiaceae bacterium | reverse complement strand
GATGGGGATCTCCTGGGAAAGGACCCGCTGCCAGGTCTCATAGCGTTCGGCCGGGGTCAGCCGGCTGTGCAAAATGGCCACCTGCTCCCCGAAACGGGAGGTCAGGCGGCGGGTCATCTGGGGGGTGAGGGAGATCTCGGGGACCAGGATCAGAACCTGGCGGCCGGCCTCCAGAACCGACTGGGCTGCCCGCAGATAGACCTCCGTCTTTCCGCTGCCCGTAACCCCGAACAAAAGCCGCTCCTCCAGGACTCCCGGCCGGGCCTTGCCCATGGCGGCCAGCAGGGCTTTCACCGCCTCCTCCTGATCCGCCGTCAGCCGGGGCACGGGGTCGGGACCGGAATCCCCCGGATCTTCCGGCAGATCCCGGGGCACGGTCTTTCGGAAAAAAGTCAGGATCCCCTTTTTGGCCAGGGTTGAAAGGACGCTTTGGGAGATACCGCAGGCCTGGCGGATTTCAATGGATGCGGCGGATTCATGTTCCAGGAGGAGTTCGATGACCCGGACCTGTTTCATGCTCCGAAGCTCGCCCGAATCCAGAAGTTCCAGGGCCTCCTCGGGGTCGGTCAGCCGGGCAGCCTGGACCGACCGGTCCCGGACGGCAATGACCGCGGGCGGCAGCATGGCATTCAGGGCATCCCCCGCCGAACAATAGTAACGGCGGCGCATCTCCTGGGCCATGATCAGCTGTTCGGGAGTCACAAGGGCCCGCTCCGATGCAGGAGCCAGGATCTCTTTCACTGAAGAGTCCCCCATCCCTTCAGGCAGCTCTTCAGTAACCTCGCTGATAAAGGCTCTTTGGGGTTTTCGCCCCCGGCCGAAGGGAACCTGCACCAGATAACCCGGGGTCAAATGCCCCATGTCTTTCGGAATCCGGTAGGTCCAGGCCTGATCGATGGCACGGGGCGCATCGGCCAGAATGACCTTGCAGTAGCGGGCCCCAGGTTCAGCGGGCATCTTGGCCTTCCCCCAGTTCCTCCGCCAGGGCCCTGACTTCTGCCACCAGTTCCTCGACGGCCCGGTCTTCATCGATCTTGCGGACCACTTCCCCCTTGCGGAAAAGGACGAAGGATCCCAGTCCCCCTGCGATTCCGATGTCGGCTTCCCGGGCCTCGCCCGGTCCGTTGACCGCACAGCCCATGACGGCGACATGAAGAGGAGTCCGGATATCTGCCAGCTCCTTTTCCACCGCTTCTGCGATTTCCATGAGCCGGACCTGGGTCCGGCCGCAGGTGGGGCAGCTGATCAGGGTAATTCCCCGTTGCCGCAAGGAGAGGGCATTCAGGATGGAGAAGCCTGCCCGGACCTCCTCGACCGGGTCGGCCGTCAGCGACACCCGGATGGTATCCCCGATCCCGTCGGCCAGCAGGGCGCCCAGACCGACCGCCGACCGGATGACCCCTTCCTCCCGGGTCCCCGCCTCGGTCACTCCCAGATGAAGCGGGTAATCGCAGGACAGGGCCAGAAGGCGGTAGGTGTCGATCATAAGCCTGGGAGAGGAGGCCTTGGCCGAGAGGACGATGTCCGAAAATCCCATGGATTCCAGTTCCGAGGCTGCCATCAGGGCCGATTCCGTCAGGGCTTCGGCTGTGACTCCCCCATATTTTTGGAGAAGCTCCCGGGACAGGGATCCGGCGTTGACACCCACCCGGATGGGGATGCAGCGCTGGCGGGCAGCGAGGAGAGTCTCCCGCAGTCCCTCCTTGTCGGTCATGTTATTGGGATTGATCCGGATCTTGTGGACCCCCGACCGGATACTGGAAATGGCCAGCCTGTAGTCGAAGTGGATGTCGGCCACAACCGGGAGAGGGGACCCCAGACAGATTTCTTTCAGGGCCTGGGCAGCCTGGGCGTCCGGGACCGCAAGTCGGACGATCTCACAGCCGGCCTCTTCCAGCTGCCGGATCTGCTGCAAGGCCGCCTTGACATCCCGGGTATCCGCTGTGCACATGGACTGGACGGTGACCGGGGCTCCACCCCCGATCAGGACATTTCCAACCTGGACCTGGCGGGTTTTTCTTCTTGAATTCTTATCCATGGCCTACCACCCGAAAAGTCTGGCCAAGTCCAGAAGAATAACGGAGACTCCCAGCAGGATGAAGAAGATGAGCCCGATCATGCCGGTCACCGACTTGAACTTCTTGGACAGGGGTTTTCTGCGGATGCCCTCGACCCCCAAAAGCAGCAGATGATTGCCGTCCAGGG
>DUUZ01000087.1 GCA_012841255.1 Clostridiaceae bacterium | reverse complement strand
TGCTTTGCCGTGAACATGAGATCGACCCCCTGGAAGTCAAGATCGTCGACGTCGACATGCTGCCCCGCTCCGTCCCCACCTTGTCCGAGAAACAGTCGGTCAAGGTGGAAAAACGCCTGCGCAAGATGCGGGTCGATGTCTCCTTGAAAACCTATGTCAAAAGAGTCGGCGAGGACTGCATCGAGTACCAGCAAAACGATACGATCACCCGGGACGAGACCCGGACAGTCATCTGGGCCGCCGGCACCCAGTCTGCGGACATCGCCCACCACTGTGCCGAGAAACTGGAAGCGCCGGGCTACGGCCGCGGCCGGATCCAGGTAACCCCCTTCCTCAACTCCCCCGACGACGAGAAAGTCTACGTCATCGGCGACAACATGTTCTATGTCCCTGAGGGGCGGGACAATCCCGTCTTCCAGATGGTCGAGAACTGTGAACAAAGCTCATCTACCTGTGCCAAGAACCTGATGACAGCGATCACAGGCCAGGGGGAACCCGAGGCCTACAACCCCTCCTACCACGGCTGCATGGTCAGTATCGGCAGCCGCTACGGGGTGGCCGAGGTCGGGTCCGGCAAGACCATGATCAGTCTGGCTTCCTTCTTCGCCATGTTCACCAAGCACTTCATCAACATCACCTACTACATCCAGGTGCTGGGCTGGAATAAAGTCTTCAGCTACATCAAGCATGAATTCTTCACCATCCGCAACCAGAGAAGCTTTGTCGGCGGCCATTTCTCCAACAGGACGCCCAGCTTCCTTCTGGTCTTCCTGCGGCTGTGGCTGGGTTTTGTCTGGCTTTTCGAAGGCATCAAGAAGATCACCGAAGGCTGGTTCACGGCGCCCAAGCTGGACGGCTTCTTCAATGGTGCCAGGGGCTGGTATGACAGCATCCTGGGCTTCTTCAACTCCGATATGGTCTCCGCTGCAACAGAAGCGGCAAGCGACGTCACAAGCTCGGCCACCGGCGGGGACGTGACAGAGGCTGCAGGTCAGGTTTTCTTCAATATCAAGATCCTCTTCCTGCGCTTTCAGCTGGTCTCCGGCAAGAGCCTGGCGGCAAGTTCCCTGAACGATATCGCCTTCCGGCTGCAGATGCCTCTTTTGGATCTCTTCCTGGACAAGGTGGTCCTGCCCAGTTCCACCCTGCAGATGATCTTCCAGATCGGCATCGTGGTCATGGAAATCCTGATCGGCCTGTCGCTCATGGGCGGACTCCTGACCACCGTCAGCAGCGGACTCTCCCTGGTTCTTCAGCTTATGTTTGTCATGACCACGGGGCTTTACCTGGGGACCTTCTGGATGATCTTTGCGGCCATTGCCCTTCTCATCGGCGGCGGACGGACTCTGGGTCTGGACTACTACGCCATGCCCCTTCTCAAGAAGGGCTGGAAGAAGATCGGCTGGGTGAAAAAATCCTATCTCTACCATGATTGATTGCAAAACAGATACCTCCATGATCTGCCTTTCCTATGATCAGGCATTGGCAGAAACCCGTCAGCTGATTGCAGACACGCTGATCCAGGCACCGCCGGTGATACGGCCCTACACATCTTTCCTGGCCCGGGGGTCGGGAAAGATGCTTCGGGCTTCCGGCGTTCTTCTCTGTGCGCTGGACGGCGATCTGGCCATTCATCCGGATGCCGTCCGCATGGCAGCCGCCATCGAGATCATCCACCTGGCCAGCCTGGTCCATGACGATGTCATCGACAATGCCGGCCTCCGCCGGGGCCGGCCCACACTCAACCGGCAGGCCGGCAATAAAAAAGCGGTCATCTGCGGCGATTACCTGCTCAGCCGGAGCTTCAAGATTGTCTCCAGGATTCCGGACCCCCAGGGCTATCTCAATGTGAAATTTGCCGATTATATCGGCAGCCTCTGCCTGGGTGAACTCAATCAGCTGATCAATAACAGCAACTTCCACATGACCCCCCTTTCCTATTTCCGGATCATCAAGGGCAAGACAGCAGCTCTTTTTGAGGCCTCTTTCCTGGCCGGCGCCCTGACCGGCGGCGTCCCCGAATCCGAGCTGGGCACCTACTGCCGGCTGGGCCATACCATCGGCATGATCTTTCAGCTGACCGACGACTGCATGGACTTTGAAGCCGGGGAGGATGAGGCCGGCAAGAACACCCACTCCGACTACGAGCAGAATGTCATCACCCTGCCCCTGATCTTTGCCATGAAGTCCGACCCCGAATTCAAGGCGGAACTTTTGGCGGCCGAGGAAGGCGGCAATAAGCTTTCCCGCCGGCAGATCAACCGGCAGGTCATCGGTGCCCGCGGCCTCCAGAAGACCCGGCGGGTGGTCTGGAAATACGGGGAAAAGGCCCTGCGCATGATGGACCAGCTTGAACTGTCCGAAGAAAAGCGCTGCCAGCTGGAAACCCTCCTCCAAAAAGCCATGCGGCAGGCGTGACCCTGTTCCCTCTCCATGACATCGATCTCCAGCTTCTTCCGATACACGGAAATCAAGACCAAGATCACATCGGTCTTCGCCTTTTCCCTCTGCCTTGCCTTCTTTGCCATGAAGGGCTGGCCGGTCCGGCCCCTGCCCACGGTCCTTTTCTTCCTGGCCATGTTCCTTTTTGACCTGGTCACCACGGCCATCAACAATTACGTGGACAGCAGGACCGACAAGAAAACTGTCCTCCCCTTCAGCCGGCCCCGGGCCCTGGCCATCATCTGGATTCTCCTCTTCCTTTCCTTGGGTCTCTCGCTTTGGCTTCTGACCATGAGCGGGCTTTTCCTCCTGGTCCTGGGGGGACTCTCCTTTCTGACGGGAATCTTCTACACCTACGGCCCCCTGCCCATCTCCCGGCTGCCCTTGGGTGAATTCATGTCCGGTCTTTTTTACGGGCTCTTCATCCCCTGGATCTTCTTTTACATCAACCTGGAGCCTGTCCTTTTCATGGACTGGCACTACCAGGCCCCCTACCTGGGCCTGACCCTGCATCTGCCTCACCTGGCCAGCCACTTCCTGCTCTCCCTTCTCCCCTTCGCAACAACCGCCAACATCATGCTGGCCAACAACATCTGCGACCTGGAAAAGGACCTCCTGCAGGGGCGGCGGACCCTGCCCGGCATCATCGGGGTCCGTTGGAGTCTTGGACTCTTTGCACTTCTGGCCGCCCTCCCCTTCCTGGCCCTGGGAAGCATGGTCCTGGCAGGGATTTTACGGCCCGTCGCCCTCATCGGTCTCCTGGCCGCCATTCCGGTTGCCAGAAGCGTTGTTTTGTTTTTTGCCAGGCAGGATAAGACCCAAACCTTTCCCCTGGCTTTAAGGATGTACATCATCACCATGACTGCCGGAATCGCGGGTGTGCTGGCAGGCCGATGGATATAAAAATACTCCGCAAATTTTTAATGAAATTATTGAATTTCGAAAAAGGCTTTATTATAATATCGTCTGTGGTAAAGCCATCAACAGGAGGAGAAATCCTATGAAAAAAATACTCGTAATCGCCCTTGTCGCGGTCCTGGCCTTCGGGCTTGTTGCCTGCGGCAAAAAGCCCGCGACAACCGACGGTGTCAAAACAGGCATCGGCGTCGTCTTCAGCAACTACAACTCCGCTGATCCCAAAGACGGCGAAAACGGTAAAGTGGACACCCAGACCTATGTGGCGGCCGTCATGGTGGATAAGGACGGGAAAATTCTCAACTGTGCCTTTGACGCCCTGCAATCCACATTTGAATTTACGGCAGACTCGGAGATCCTGACCGCTCCCGAGACCACCTTCAAGACCAAGAACGAACGCGGCGACGACTATGGCATGAAAAAGGCCTCGTCGATCGGCAAGGAATGGTTTGAACAGGCTGCGGCCTTCGCCCAGTACTGTGTCGGAAAAACCGTCAGCGAAGTCAAGAACATGGCAGTCACGGAAGGCAAGCCGGCCGATACCGATCTGGCCTCCTCCATGACCCTTTCTGTCGCCCCCTTCCAGGGTGCGGTCGTCAAGGCCGTTGAAAGCGCCCAGGATCTGGGTGCCAAGGCCGGCGACAAGCTGGGCCTTGGAATCTCCGGATCCGGCAAACAGTCGGTCGTCAAGGCTGAAGGCGATAAGCCGGCAAGCGCACTGGCCTACAACTTCTATGCTGCCACCACCTTCGGTGCCGACGGCAAGGTCACCTCATGCATCATCAATGCCTCCCAGGCCAAGTTCGAGATCAAGGACGGCGTCATCGCGACCGATATCAACGCCCCCATCAAGACCAAGAATGAACTGGGCGACGAGTATGGCATGAAGAAAGCCTCCTCCATCGGCAAGGAATGGTACGAGCAGGCGGCAGCCTTCGCCAACTACACCGTGGGCAAGACCCTGTCTGAAATCAAGGGCATCAAGCTGACCGACGGCGCACCTGCAAAGGACAGCGACCTGGCCTCTTCCTGCACCGTGACCGTGACCGACATGATCGAGGTTGTCGAAAAGGCCTCCCTGACTGCCAAATAGCAGAAGGCCTTATGTCCCTTCCACCCAACAGGCTGTTCCTTGACGGGGACAGCCTGTTTCCATATCCGGGAAAGCCATGAAACGAAACTTTACAGTCCTTGTCCTCATCATTCTGACACTATCCTTTCTCCCCGCCTGTGCGGGGCCGGGTAAACCTTCAGGGCCCGTCCGCTATGAGGCGGAATTCATCGGGCTTTTCGACACCCTGACCCAGATCATCGGCTATGCCGATAAAAAGGAAGATTTCGAAAAAGAGGTCCAGCTCTTAAAAGACGATCTGGAAGTCTACCACCAGCTCTACGATATCTACAAGAGCTACCCCGGAATAGTCAACCTCCACGACATCAACGAAAAGGCAGGCCAGGGACCCGTCGCGGCCGATCCCCGTATCATCGGCATGCTGCTTTTTGCCAGGGACAGCTATGAACTCACCCGGGGCCGGGTCAACATCACCATGGGCTCGGTTTTCTCAATCTGGCACCGCTACCGGGAGGCCGGTCTTTTCGAGCCTGAATCCGCCGCCCTGCCGCCCCGGGACCTTCTGGCTGAAGCCGGCCGGCACGCCTCCATGGAGGACCTGGTCATCGACATGGAAAAAGGTACGGTCGAGCTTCTGGATCCCGCCATGCGCCTGGATGTGGGAGCCGTGGCCAAGGGCTATGCCGTTGAACAGGCTGCCCGCCACTCCGAAGAGCGGGGAACCCGCCACCTCCTGATTTCCGTGGGCGGCAATGTCCGGGCCATCGGCCGCAGGAACGATGAAGGCGACTACTGGAGGGTCAGTGTGGAGAATCCAGATCCTGAGGGGGAAGGCTATCTGACCACACTGAACATCGACGGACTGTCGGTCGTCACCAGCGGCGTCAATGAGCGCTTCTACGTGGTGGACGGCAAAGCCTATCACCACATCATCGACCCGGACAGCCTTTTCCCGGAGAACCGCTACCTTTCGGTGACCATAGTCACCCCGGATTCGGGCCTGGCCGACATCCTCTCAACTGCACTTTTCAATCTGGAACTGGAAGAAGGGCAAGAACTCATTGCCTCCCTGCCCGATACGGAGGCCCTCTGGTGTCTGCCGGACGGATCCCTGACCGAGAGTCCGGGTTTCGCGGCCTACCGTTAAATTCTGATCAAAGAGGGTCCCGGTCCGGGAGGGTCAGTTTTCCCAGATTCCGGATGACCGGGCCCGCCGCCGTTCCTGTCAAAATCCCCGTAGCCAGCCCCGTCAGAAGAAGCGGGGGCAGATAGGTGATCATGAGCCTGGGCTCCCCGATCACCCAGCTTGCCACGGCCACCTGCCCGATATTGTGGGCGGCCGCGCCCGCCATGCTGATGCCGATGACCGACAGCCAGTGCCCCTCCCCCTGCTTCAGCATCCACATGACCAGAAGGGCCAAAAGGCCGCCGCCCAGGGAGAAGAGCATGGTGGTGATCCCGGTCAGCGCCGCCATGATCATGACCCGGACCAGCACAATGGCCAGGGCATCCCAAAATTCCAGGCGCATGAGGGCCACCAGGGTCACAATATTGGCCAGGCCCAGTTTCAGGCCCGGCACGGGGACGATCAGTTCCAGGGGGATGAAGCGTTCCAGAAGGGAGAAGACCAGGGCCAAAGCGACCAGCATGGCATCAAGCGTCAGGCGGCGGACCCGTCTTTGCAGGGCAAGGGAGCTTTCCTTCTGTCCTTTGCCTGTCATCGGATCACCACATCGGAGTCATCGGTGCCCACCGGTTCACCCGCCCGCTCGGCCTTCAGGACCAGGCCGCCGGGAATGCAGGCGGCAATGCTCCCGCCCCGGCCGATCCAGCCCGTACGGACACAGACCTTGTCGGGGCAGTCGGCCCCGGCAAAACGGATCCGGCCTTCCCCCCACTCCAGCAGATAGTGGTAGCCCCGGGCTTCCACTTCCTCTTCCCCCGGTTTTCCCAGCTGTCCGGCAGTCCAGCGGCGGATGACCTGGCCCTCGCTGACCAGGACAACATAATCCGAGGGCTCGTTTTTGGCCCGGCTGTTCAGGGCCAGAAGCCCCAAGGCCGTCAGGATGATGACCAGGGCTATCAGGGCATCACCCGGCCGCAGGGAGCGGTACCAGGGAAGATCCGCTCTTGTCGCTTGTGTCCTTGAATCTTTCATTACAAGATATTATAGCCAATATAATCGGGTATAATCGGGCGAAGGGGGGAAGAAAATTTGTATCAGCTTCTTGCTTTGCTGACAGGGGTTCTCCTGTCGGTCATGATCTCAATCAACGGCAGTCTGTCCGGCTTTTACGATATGTACACGGCGGCCGTCATCATCCACGCCGTCGGCGTCCTCTTCGCCCTTGTCATGGCCCTTATCCGCAAGGAAAAACCCCTGCCCCGTTCCCGCTCCCCCTGGTGGTTTTATCTGGGCGGCGTCATCGGGGTGGCCACCACGCTTTTCAACGTCTTTGCCTTCGGCCGGATCAGCATGACCAGCATCGTGGCCCTGGGCCTTTTGGGCCAGACCGTCACCTCGGTTCTGGTCGACAGTACGGGTTGGATGGGCATGGTCCGCCGGCCTTTCAAGAAATCCAGCCTGATCGGCCTGGTCTTCTGCCTGGCCGGCATCGTCATCATGCTGGACAACTCGGTGCTGGAGGCGGCCCTGGCCGTCTGGTTCTCGCTCCTCACGGGGGTGGTCATCGTCATTTCCCGGTCCATCAACGCCCGCCTGGCTGAACGGATCGGGGCCATGCCCGGCTCCTTTGTCAACCACCTGGCCGGCCTGCCGGTCACCATCATCATCGCCTTTTTTGCCTCGCCCGCCTTCCGCGGTTTCTCTTTTTCGGGGGGCTATCCCTTCTGGGCTTACCTGGGCGGGATCCTGGGTGTTTTCGGTGTGGTCCTCTTCAATATTCTGGTCCCGAAAATCTCCCAGTTCAGCCTGACCGTCCTGACCTTTGCAGGCCAGGTGGCCTCCGGCATCGTGCTGGACCTGGCCTCCGGCCAGTTCAAGGCCGACCGTTCCTTCATCGGAGGCCTGGTCATTACCGGAGGCATCGGGCTCAATATGCTGGTGGATTACCTTGTTCCCCGCAGGGCCGGGACGGCCTCATCCTCTAATCGAGTGTCAGAATAAATTCCCTGTAAAAACGGATCATGCGCTCTACATTGTCGGTTGACAGGTACTCGCCTGTCCCGTGAATGATACCCATTTCCAGCTCTGACAGCCGCACGGGCTGGAAGCGGTAGACATCGTCTGCCAGGTCCTCATAGTAGCGGCTGTCCGTCCCGCCGGCCATGAGATAGGGCATGGTGACGGCGCCCGGGAAGAATTTCTCAATGGTCTGCCCCAGATGCCCGTAGGCCTTGGAACGGGTCGATGCGACCCGGGACGGTTCTTCGGAGGCGATGGGCCGGACCTCATAGTCCATTCCCGACACCCTCTTGATGTGGGCCAGGACCCCGGCCACTGAATCGCCCTGCAAAATCCGCAGATTGGCCGTGCACCGGGCCTCCTTGGGCAGGACGTTGGGCGCCGAGCCGCTCTGGCTCATGGTGAAGGCGACCGTCGTGCGGAGCATGGCAGCGGTCTGTTTCTTTTTAAGGAGAGTCTTTTTCAAAAGCGGAAAAAAGAGCCTGGGATTTTTCAGGACCTTCCCCTGGATGCCCGGCATATAAGGGGCCAGACTGACCAGCATGGCCTCCACAGTCTCGGTCATCCGGACGGGCATGGGACTGCGCTCCACCTTATTGATGAACTCTGCCATCCGGCCCAGGCTGGTGTGGGCCGGAGGGGTCGAAGAATGCCCTTCCTCCCCGGTGAAGGTGAATTCGAAGCTGGCATTGGCCTTTTCAGCCAGGCCGATGACCGCTATGGTCTCCCCGATTCCCATCATGGAGCCGTCGGCGACGGCGCCGCCTTCATCCAAAACAAATTCAAAACGGATATTTTTATCAGCAAACCACTTGACGATCTCCTGGGCCCCGTTCCTGCCGTTGACTTCCTCGTCAAAACCGAAGGCCAGCCACAGATCCCGCCGGGGGACAAAGCCTTCCTCCAAAAGCCATTCGAAGGTTTCCAGGAGGCCGATGATTGAACTCTTATTGTCAAGGGAGCCCCTGCCCCAGATCCGGCCATCTGAAATTGCCCCCGAGAAGGGGCCGCCGTGCGGCCAGCCCTCCTCCAGGGCCGGCACCACGTCATAGTGGGCCAAGAAGATTACGGGAAGCTTATCCGCATCGGTACCCTTCAGGCAGAAGACCGGGCTGTAGCCGTTGATCAGGACAGGATCCATCTTCTGATGGACCAGGGGGTAGCTCTCCTTCAGGAAAGCGAGAAAGTCTGCGAAAACGGAAAGGTCCATGCAGTTGATATCGTGGTTGGAAATAGTGGGGTAGGTCACGGCCTGGCCCAGTTTGCGGGCTGCCTCTTCAAATCTTTGCTCCATAGTCTGCTCCTTCGTTTTGTCAGGGGTTTCGG
>DUUZ01000086.1 GCA_012841255.1 Clostridiaceae bacterium | reverse complement strand
GAAGAGGCGGGCCTGCTTCTGCGAAGCCGCGATCCTGCCGATCTCCGCGTGGTCCGGATCCAACTGACCGGCCGGGGCCGGGAGGAGCTGGAAAGCCTGAGACTGCGACGCAGGGAAGAGCGGGAGAGGGCGGAAGAGATTCTGAGTCCCGGAGAGAAAGAGGCCTTTATTTTGGCGGCCGTCAAGCTGATCGCCTTTTTGGAGGAGGAATCGTGAACGGGCGCGGCATGGGGCCCCGTGGCTTCCGCTATCTGACTGAGGAGGAAAAGGCCGGCCGGCCCAAGCTGACCCGCAAGCTTCTTTCCAGGATCTTTTCCTATTTGAAGCCCTACTGGCCGGCCCTGCTTTTGTCCCTTCTGACCATCATCCTGGCGGCCGTCCTGGATGTCTTCCCCTCCATCCTGACCGGCCGCATCATCGATGAAGGCTTCATCGGGGGAGACTTTCCGCTTCTTTTGACCCTGGTACTCCTTTCCGCCCTGGTCATGGTCCTGTCAAGCCTTCTGGGCCTGCTTGAGAACTACCTCAACACCCGGGTTTCCCAATCTATCGCCATGGATATGAAGAACAGCATGTATGCCCATCTGCAGAGGATGTCCCAGCGTTTTTTCACGGTCAATAAACAGGGAGATATCCTGACCCGGATGACCGGAGACATCGGAGGTGTCCAGGGAGTCATCTCCGGCACCTTGACCCGGACCGTCTCCAATGTTGCCGTCCTTCTGACCTCCATCATCGCCATGGTCCAGAAGAACTGGCTCCTGGCCCTGGTCGGGGCTGCCATCCTGCCCCTTTTCATCCTGCCCACCAAGTCCGTGGGCAAGAGGCGCTGGCTCTTGACCATGGAATCCCAGGAAAAACAGGATGAGGCCAACCAGCATCTGAGTGAAACCCTGTCGGTCAGCGGACAGCAGCTGACCAAGCTCTTCACCATGGAAGAAAGAGAATATGACAAGTTCACCGCCATCAACGATGATGTCCGCCGGCTGACTATCCGGGAAACCATGGCCGGACGCTGGTTCCGGACGGCCATCGGCACCTTCACCAACCTGGGCCCCATGCTGATCTACCTGATCGGGGGTGTCCTGATCCTGAAAAGGGGCAATACCAATCTGTCAGTCGGGGATGTCACGGTCATGGTCACCTTGCTGACGCGCATGTACCGGCCGGTCAGCGCTCTTTTGGGGGTACCCGTGGATGTCTCCCGGGCCCTGGCCCTTTTCACCCGGATCTTCGAGTACTTTGACATGCCGGTCGAGATCGGGAACAGGGAGGATCCGGTCAGGCCGGACAAGCTTGATGGCGAACTGGCCTTTGACCGGGTCTCCTTCTTCTACAATCCCGGCCAGATGATTCTGCAAGACCTGTCCTTCCGGGTTCCGCCCGGGAATATGACCGCAATTGTGGGCCCTTCGGGGGCCGGCAAGTCCACCATCACCTCCCTGGTGACCCGCCTTTACGATGTCACGGAAGGTTCGGTCACCCTTGACGGTATTGATGTCCGGGATCTGGACCTGACCGATTTGCGGAAGAATATCGGGATGGTCACCCAGGAGGCCTACCTTTTCAACGGCAGTATCCGGGACAACCTCCTTTACGCCAAGCCGGATGCCGGGGAGGGGGAACTGATCGAGGCCTGCCGGGAAGCCAATATCGCAGATTTTGTTAAATCCCTGCCGGAGGGCCTGGACACCCTGGTGGGCAACCGGGGCATTCGGCTGTCGGGCGGGGAGAAGCAGCGCCTGTCCATTGCCCGGGTCATCCTGAAGGATCCCCGGATCATCATCTTCGATGAAGCCACTTCATCTTTGGATTCCATCACTGAGGAACTGATCCAGACCGCCATCGAACCCCTCCTGAAGACCCGGACCAGCCTGGTCATCGCACACCGCCTGTCTACCATTATGGCGGCCGATCAGATCCTGGTCCTGGACCGGGGCAGGATCGTGGAAGAGGGTCAGCACCAGGAGCTGCTGGACCAGGGCGGGGTCTATCGGGAGCTCTACGAAACCCAATTCAAAAGGGTGCTGGAAGACCGGAACGGCGAACATTCCCTTTTGCTATAATTCAGACAGACCCATGGCCATCAAACGGGAAAAGACGAGGTCTTGATATGCAGGCACAATCCTATTACCTTCCTTCCGCCGCCCCTGTGGGCCAGCTCAAAACCAAGCGGGGGCTTTTGAAATACCTCTTATTATCCCTTGTGACCCTGGGCATTTATTCCATTGTCTTCTATTCCTCCATTTCGGGCGACATCAACGTGATTGCCAGCCGCTATGACGGCAAGAAGACCATGCATTACGCCCTTCTGTTTTTCCTGGTGGCCCCCTTCACACTGTCCATCGGCTACTTTGTCTGGTATCACCGGATCTCCAACCGGATCGGCGGAGAACTCCGGCGGCGGAATATCCCTTACTCCTTCGGGGCTTCCGATTTCTGGCTGTGGAATATCCTGGGGCTTCTCATTGCCGTGGGTCCCCTAGTCTATCTTTACAAGCTTTGCCGGGCCACCAACAGCCTGGCTGAACACTACAACCGCTACGGCTAGGAAAGAAAGGGGAGCAGGCGATGCTGACCATGAAGAGAAAAAGAAGAAGATCCTGTCCGGGGCTCTGGTGGGGGCTGGGGGCGTCACTTGCTGCCGGCTGCCTGATCCGCCGGATCCTGAAGAGGGAAGAAGAGGACCTGGTCTTTATCACGG
>DUUZ01000085.1 GCA_012841255.1 Clostridiaceae bacterium | reverse complement strand
TCTAAAGTTTGGAACCGCCCGGTGCGGATCCGCATGCCGGGTGGTGTGGGAGGTCCCCCGTTCAACTAATGAACGGGGTCCTACCCGATTGGACCGGAAGAGGAAAAGCCCTGTACTCCTGTGTTATGGTGACAGGGTATTTCATTTGAAGGCGGCAAAGACTGATGAAAGAGCTTGAAGATCGTATTCGCAAGGACGGCCGGGTACTGCCCGGCAACATACTCCTGGTGGACAGTTTTCTCAACCAGGGGCTGGATGCCCGGCTCATGAACCAGATGGCGCTGACCTGGCAGGAATTTTACAAGGATGAGCCCGTGACCAAGATCATGACCATCGAGGCTTCGGGGATCGCCCTGGCCGTTCTGACAGCCTACCGTTTCGGGGTCCCGGCCCTTTTCGCCAAGAAATATGCCACCATCAATCTGACTGATGACCGCCATCAGGCCAGTGTCTATTCCTATACCCGTGAGAAATCCTATTCCATTGCCGTGTCAAGGCGGCTTCTGACCCCGGATGACCATGTCCTCCTGGTCGACGACTTCCTGGCCAACGGCTGTGCCATGGCCGGCCTGGCCGACCTGGTCCGCGAAGCGGGGGCTTCGGTTGCAGGGATCGGCGTGGCCATTGAGAAGAGCTTTCAAAAAGGGCCGGATCTCCTCCGGGAGAGGGGCCTCACCATCTGCTCCCTGGCCCGGATCGAATCCCTGGAAGAGGGGCGGATCGTTTTCGGGGAGGCCGACGCCTAGGAGCCTCCTGCAGAAAATTCCGCTTTTTGCAAGGCCTCCTTCCCGCATAAAAGAGGGTGTCACCTATGTGACAAGTCATCCTTCCGAAATCTGCCAAAAATGAATAGTCGTGTACACTTTCCTTGATAGTCTTTTCACTCTTAGTGATATGATGGTTTTATGTTTGCAAGGATGCAAACCGACGAACCGGGGAGGTTGATTTCATGAAAAAAACGCCACTTTACGACCGCCATGTCGAGCTGGGAGCCCGCATGGTCGAATACGCAGGCTGGAATATGCCTGTTCAGTATTCAGGGATCAAGGAAGAAGTCCACGCCGTCCGAAATGCCACCGGCATCTTCGACGTCTCGCATATGGGTGAGATCCGCGTGAGGGGGGAAGGCGCAGGCGCTTTTCTCGACTGGCTCCTGACGCGGAAGGTAACAGGAAAAAAACCTGACGTGATTACCTATGCAATCCTGTCCGCCGCCGACGGCGGGACCGTGGATGATCTTCTGGTCTACACGCTGGGCGAAGAGGACTATATGCTGGTGGTCAACGCCGCCAACAAGGACAAGGACGTCGGCCATATCAAGGAGAGCCTGGCAAGCTACAAGAAGCTCTATGCCGACCGGACTGCGGATGTGGAGATTATCGATGAGTCCGACCTTTACGGCCAGATCGCCGTGCAGGGTCCGGGCAGTCTTGACTGCATTCTTGAAGTTGCAGGTGAACTGGGCCTGACCGGAGCTGAAGCAGAAGAGCTTGCGGCTTTGAAACGCTTCCGCAGCATGACGGTTCCCGTGGCAGGCGAAGCCCTGAAGATGATCGTCTCCCGCACCGGCTATACCGGTGAGAACGGCTATGAATTCTATATCCCGGCCGGGAAGACCGCCCGCTACTGGGATGTCTTCATCAAGGCCGGTGTCGTCCCCTGCGGACTGGGTTCCCGCGACACCCTGCGGCTGGAGGCCGGCATGCCCCTTTACGGACATGAGATGTCGCCTGAAATTAGTGCACTGGATGGCGGCATGGCCTTCTTTGTGGATCTGGAACACGACTTCCAGGGCAAGGTCATGGAGGACAAGGTGACCCGGAAACAGATTGCCCTGGTCAGCGACACCAAGGCCATCCCCCGGGAAGGCTATGAGGTCTATGTCAACGGCGAAAAGGCCGGGGTCGTCTCCTCGGGAACTTTCTCTCCCGTCCTGGAAAAGGGTATCGCCTTTGCCTTCGTGGCACCGGAGACCCCTGAGACCGGGACCGTTGAAGTTCTGGTCAGGAAGAACCTGCAGCCCTTTACCGTGGTCAAACCGCCCTTTGTCAAAGGCAAGTAAGATCATTCCCGTCCTGTCCTTCGGGATGATCGGGTATTAATAAAAAAATTTAGGCTTCATTGAAAGAAAGCCGCAAGCAAAAAGAGGAAGGAATAGAAGAAATGGATCTCAAATACTCAAAAACGCACGAATGGGTCAAAGTGGAAGGCAATGTGGCAACGATCGGACTGACCGACTTTGCACAGAATCAGCTGGGAGAAATCGTCTACGCTGAAGCCGAACCGGTCGGCACCGCCGTCGAGCTCGAAGGTATCATCGGCACTGTCGAATCCGTCAAGGCCGCATCGGACCTTTACGCCCCCATCAGCGGTGAAATCGTTGAAGCCAATGAGGCCATCGAGGATGAGCCCGAAACGATCAACAGCGCCCCCTGGGAGACCTGGTTCGTCAAAATTGAAATGGCTGACCCGTCCGAACTGGACGCCCTTCTTGATAAAGCCGCCTACGACAAGTTCTGTGAGGAGGAAGAAGCATGACCGGTTATCTCCCCATGGACCGGGAGGAACGCCGCAAGATGCTGGCTTCGGTGGGGGTCGATCTCGATTCGCTCTTCTCCATGATTCCGGAATGCGATGAGTGTACGGTTGAGTACTACGAAGCGCTGAAAGCGGATGGAATGAGCGAGATGGAGGTGGTCTCCCACATCAGTGCACTGGCCGACAAGAACCTGAACAGCCAGTGCCTGGACAGCTATCTTGGCGCCGGCTACTACGATCACTATCAGCCGTCGGCCGTCCGTCACCTGATCAGCCGGTCTGAATTTCTGACATCCTATACGCCCTACCAGGCAGAGATTTCCCAGGGTACCCTCCAGGCCATCTTTGAGTGGCAGAGCTACATCACCCGCCTGACGGGACTCCCTGTCGCCAATGCATCGCTTTACGATGCCGCATCCGGTGCGGCAGAAGCCATGCTCCTGGCCTGCCGGGACAAGAGAAAATACAAGGTCTTCGTTTCCGAAGGCGTTCACCCCGATACCATGGAAACCATCCGGACCTATCTCCATGCCGCCGACATCGAAGTCGTGACAGGCGGACTGGACGAGGACGGCCGGACCAGCTCTTTCCCTGGGGAAAAGGGCGAATATGCCGGTTTCCTGGTTCAGAGCCCCAACTTCTACGGAGTGGTGGAGGACCTGGATCTGCTGGCGGAGAAGGCCCATGAGGCCGGTGCCCTGGCAGCTGTCTCCCAGGATCCGGTCAGTCTGGCCATGCTGAAGCGGCCCGGCGACAGCGGTGTCGACATCGCCGTCGGCGAAGCCCAGGTGTTCGGCCTTCCGCTTGCTTTCGGCGGCCCCGGTGTCGGCTATATGGCCGTCACGGACCGCCTGATGCGCAAAATGCCCGGCAGGATCTGCGGTGCGACCGTTGACCGCAATGGCAGGACCAGCTATGTCCTGACCATCCAGGCCCGGGAGCAGCACATCCGCAGAGAACGGGCCACCTCCAACATCTGCACTAGTCAGGCCCTGATGGCCACGGCTGCGACCATATGGCTGGCCCTTATGGGCAAGAGCGGGCTGGTCGACGTGGCTGAGCAATCAGCGTCCAAGGCCATCTATCTGGAAGAAAAACTGACCGCAAGCGGTTACTTCAAGCGCGTTTACAGCGCGCCCTACTTCCGTGAATTCCTCCTTGAGGCGAAAGAAGGCATCGATACGGAGGCTTTGAACAAGAGCCTGCTCGAAGAAGGTGTGATCGGGGGCCTGCTGCTGCCCGGCAACCGGATGCTGATCGCTGTGACAGAAAAAAAGACCAGGGAACAGCTGGATTGTTTTGCTGATGCGATGGTCCGACTCTGTCAAGAACAGGAAGGGAGATAGCCATGGCGATGTATAAACATACCCCATTGATTTTTGAACTGGAATCCAAGAGTAAGGCAGGCCAGTACATCCGTCCCAACGATGTCCCCAGCCCCAACTTCTACGAGTGGTTCGGCAAGGACTACCGCTCCGAAGCCCCGGCCATCCCCGATGTCGATGAGATTTCGGTTGTCCGTCACTACACCAACCTGTCCAACAAGAACTACCACGTCGAGATCGGCACCTATCCCCTGGGTTCCTGCACCATGAAGTACAACCCCAAGGTCAACGAAGACCTGGCGGGCCTGCCCGGTTTTGCGGCGACCCACCCCCTGCAGCCGGATGAGACGGTCCAGGGCAACCTGGAGCTCCTTTACAACCTGGAGCAGCAGCTGAATGATGTAACCGGCATGGATGCCTTTACCTTCCAGCCGGCGGCGGGTGCCCACGGTGAGTTGACCGGCCTCCTTCTGATCAAGGCCTATCATGAGGACCGGGGCGACGACAAGCGCACAGTTATGATCATTCCGGATGCCGCCCACGGAACCAATCCGGCGACCGCCGCCATGGTGGGTTACACAGTCCGGGAGGTCAAATCCAGCCCGGACGGCATGGTCGATCTGGCCGAGCTTGAAAAAGCCCTGGGCGACGATGTGGCCGGCCTCATGCTGACCAATCCCAACACCCTGGGCATCTATGAGAAGAACATCGAGAAGATCACCAGCATGGTGCACGATGCCGGCGGCCTTTGCTACTACGACGGCGCCAACATCAACGCCGTCCTCATGCATGCCCGTCCCGGCGACATGGGCTTTGACTGTGTTCATCTGAATGTCCACAAGAGTTTCTCCACGCCCCACGGCGGCGGAGGACCGGGTGCGGGTCCTGTGGGCTGTAAATCCCATCTGGAACCCTACCTGCCCCGTCCGGTGGTCAGGAAGGAAGAGGACAAGTTTGTTCTCGACTACGACCGGCCCAAGACCTTCGGCAAGGTCCGTTCCTTTATCGGGTCCTTCAGTGTTCTGGTCAAGACTTACGCCTACATTCTGAGAAACGGCGAAAAGGGCCTTTACGAAGTCGCCGAGGGGGCTGTGGCCAACTCCACCTACCTGCGTGAGCGCCTGAAGGGCGCCTACCGGGTTCCCTTCGATACACCGACCATGCATGAGTTTGTCATGACGGATGAATGGCAGGAGAAGGAGAGCGGGGTCACGACCCTTGACATTGCCAAGCGCCTGATCGACTTCGGCTTCCATCCGCCCACCATCTACTTCCCGCTGGTCGTCAGCGGCGCCATGATGCTGGAGCCGACGGAGACCGAGACCTGGAGGGATCTGGACCAGCTGGCCGATGCCTTCCTCAAGATCGCCAAGGAAGCCAAGGAAGACCCGCAGCTTCTGAAGGATGCCCCCCACGACACGCCTATTTCCAGGCCTGACGAAACCAGGGCAGCCCGCGAGCCTATCCTCGCAGGTTAGGTTCATACCGCAAGGTTACAGCGGC
>DUUZ01000010.1 GCA_012841255.1 Clostridiaceae bacterium | reverse complement strand
GCTTCCAAAGAGGGCGGTCCCCTGCCCCCAAAGCCAGGTTCGCTCTGAAAAACCCCCGGGGTTCCGGCTTCCCTGGCCCCCGCGGATCCTGACGCGGCCCGTCACCCGGTCACCCCTGCGACCTGGCTCTTTCATGCGGATGGCCAGCGGGACTCCCCCCTCCATCCGGATGATCTGGAGCTGGCTGCCGCCTGCGTGGAGGGGAGTCGGAATCCCCTCATCCTGGATGATCCCCGAGATATCGTAGTCGCCCTCGGGGAAAAGGGTCTCCCAGCGGTTGAGCCGGGCCCTGGTCAGGAGCAGGGCAAAAAGGAGTGTGAAAAGAAAAAGGAGGCTGCCCGGCCGGGCAGCCAGAATACTTCTAATCCGGGACATGGGAGGATTATGACAGGCCTGTCCTCTCCCCCCATGGGATGACCTTATCCGTCAGCTGTCCCCTCTTGTCATTTTGCCGCCTGTGCGGCAAATTCAATGATTCTGTTTTCCAGGGCCTGGATCCGCTGGTCGCGGGGATTCAGGCCCGCCGACACCGACAGGGGGAGATGGGCTCTGCGCCCGTACCGGCCGGCGTAGTCTTCGACCGTTTCCATGACCTCCCGCTCAGTCTTCAGGGCCGCCTGGCGGGAGACCTTGTCGGCCTTGGTCAACACGACCGCCCACTCGATATCAAAATGGCAGAGGTAGTCGATCATCTCCAGATCCAGCTTGCCCAATCCCCTGCGGATATCGATCAGAAGCAGGACCAGGCCGATGGGGCGGCCCGCCTGGAAGTAATCGTCGGTGACACGGGACAGGGCGTCGAAGTCATTGCGCGAGGTCTTGGCAAAGCCATAGCCCGGCAGATCGACAAAGATGTAGTCCGGGGAGACGTCGAAAAAGAAAACCATGCGGGTCTTGCCAGGGGTCTTGCTGGTCCGGGCCAGATTCCGGCGCCGGGAAAGGGCGTTGACCAGCGTGGATTTGCCCACATTGGACCGTCCGACAAAGGCGATTTCCGGCCGTCCGGGTTTGGGAAACTGTTTCTTTGAGGCGGCGGCTGCATAAGCAATTCCCGCCGTATCCTGTTTTTTACTTGCCGTCTCTGCCATCTGCAGATACCGCCTTCCATCTGTTATACTTGGTCCACCGGAGGATTTTCTATGCAACCTATTGCTTTTCCGGCCGATCAGTCTGTGAGAAATCTGTTCGGCGATGAGCCCGAGCTCCCATCGTACGGGCCGATTGGCCTGATCACAGAGCAACTGGATCCGGCCCTGGCGGAACGTATCAATCATCAGCTTTCTCTTCGGCGGACTGCCATTGCCCAGGAGAATCCTGCTGTTCTCGATATTCCCGGCTACGTCCGGGAGGACTACCGGATCCGGGTCGACATCGAACGGTTCAGCTCCGGTGAAGGCAAGGCCCAGGTCATCGACTCCGTTCGGGGTCACGATCTTTTCATCATGACGGATGTCCTGAATTACGGAGGCCGCTACAGCCGTTACAGCCAGGATGTTTCCATGGCTCCCGACGAGCATTTTCTGGACCTGGTCCGGCTCATCCTTTGCACCCGCGACTCCGCTGCCCGCATTCATGTTATTATGCCATACCTCTTTGAGGGCCGGCGTTACCGGCGGACAGCCCGCGAATCCCTGGACTGCGGGGCCATGCTCCGCTATCTCTTTGAACTGGGCATCGATAATTTTATCACCTTTGACGCCCACGACTCCAGGGTCGCCAATGCCGCCCCCAATTCCAACTTTGAATCCTTCCCCACCTCCTACCAGAGCATCCGGACCATCCTGGAGACCCTGCCCGACTTAGATATCGGGGAGGATTCCCTCATGATCGTCAGCCCCAACGAGGTCAGCATCAACCGCTGCATCTTCTTTGCCTCGGCCATGAAGGTCCCCCTGGGGATCTTCTATTCCCGCCGGGACTTCCAGTATGAGGGCGATGAACTGATCCAGCTCTCCGCCCGTACCTATCTGGGCGATTCCGTGGAAAACAAGGATATTATCCTGGTGGCCGACCTCCTGGACAGCGGCCGGGAGCTGATCGAGTGCGCCAGCGCCCTGAAGAGCCGCGGAGCCCGCCGGATCATCTGCGCGGTCTCCTTCGCCCAGTTCACCGAGGGGATTGCCGCCATGCGCCAGGCCTGGGAAAGCGGCATCATCGAGCGGGTCTTCTCGACCGACATGGCCTACCGGCCGCCCGAAGTCCTCTCCTCGCCCTGGTACACCGACATCCCCATGGCTGACGACCTGGCCCTTCTGGTCACGGCCCTGAACCACGATGCCTCCCTGTCCCGTCTCATGGCGCCGGCCGCCCGGATCGACGCCCTGCTGGAGGCCCGCCGGCAGGCGGAAACAGGCGGCGACGAAGAGCTTTCCGCCAAACAATTGTCGTTCAACGATTTTGCATAGAGAAGTCAGGAGCAGAACATGACACCGGAAAACATGAAGAAGATCTACAAGGGCAGTGATACCAATTACTACACCTATGACCAGTACGGCAACAACCCCATGGTCCCTATCGGCCCCGTCGGCCTTGTGGCCCTGAAAGGCGCCCGGGATTTCTCCCAGGAGGTCAACCTGGCCCTGGTCACCCGGAGAAAGGACTATCTGACCGAGCAGATGCCCGACAAAATCTCTGCGGGTTTCCTGCGCGACGATTTCCATGTCCCGGTCAATACCTTCCGCTTCTCTTCCGGTGAGGGCAAGGCCGTCATTGAACGGACCGTCCGGGGGCATGACCTCTATATTCTCTGCGATGTCACCAACTACTCGGTCACCTACAAGATGCGGGGAGAATACAACAGGATGAGCCCCGACGACCACTACCAGGACCTGAAGCGGGTCATCCTGGCGGCTTCCGGCAAGGCCCGCAGGATCAACGTCATCATGCCCTACCTTTATGAGGGCCGGCAGCACAGGCGAAATGCCAGGGAATCCCTGGACTGTGCCCATATGCTGATGGAACTGGACGAGCTTGGTGTGGACAACTTCATCACCTTTGATGCCCACGATGACCGGGTGGCCAACGCTACCCCCACCTCGGGCTTTGAGAATGTACCGACCACCTATCAGGTCCTGGAGACCATGGTCCGCTCCTACCCCGATCTCCAGCTCAACCACGACAACATGATGATGATCAGCCCGGATGAGGGCGCCATCTACCGGTCCATGTACTATGCTTCCATCCTGGGGATTCCGCTGGGTACCTTCTACAAGAGGCGGGACTATACCGTGGTGAAGAACGGCCGCAACCCCATCGTGGCCCACGAGTTCCTGGGCCAGCCGGTGGAGGGCCGGGATGTCATTATCGTGGACGACATGATCTCATCGGGTGAATCCATGCTGGAAATTGCCAGGAAACTGAAGGCCAGCCAGGCCAGGAAGATTTTCTGCGTTGCCACCTTCGGCCTTTTTACCGATGGCCTGGAACCTTTCGACAAGGCCTACGAAGAGGGCATGATCGATGCCGTCTTCTGCACCAACCTCATCTACCGGGCGCCGGATCTTCTGGCCGCACCCTGGTACAAGGATGTCAGCGTCTCCCGCTTTGTGGCCCTGATCATCGATGCCTTGAACCACAACGCCTCGCTTTCCTCCCTCCTGGATCCCACAGCCAAGATCAGGCAGCTTCTGCGGGCTATCGGGGACGATAAACTCTACGCCAAATAATTAAATAATACGGGGGCCCAGTTCCATGCCGCCGATCAGATGGTAATGCACATGCATGACCGTCTGACCGGCGTTTTCGCCGCAGTTGTTGATCAGGCGGAAGCCCTTGTCGGAAAGGCCGGAAACCCGGACGACCTCGGGCAGAGCCCGGTGCAGCCGGTCCAGGGCCGCAAGGCCCTCCGGATGGCCCGTCATCTCATAGAGATTGGGATAATGGGCCTTGGGTACGATCAGGATATGGACCGGTGCCACGGGCGCCAGGTCCCAGAAGGCGACAACATGGCCGTCTTCATAGACCTTGCGGGAGGGAATCTCCCCTTTTGCAATTTTGCAGAAAATACAGTCGTCCATAATACCGTTCTCCTTAGCCTTATGCCTTTTCTCCGATCAGATTCTTGAGAACGGCCATGGCCTCCCCGATCTTGTCCGCATAACGGCCGCCGGCCTGGGCCATGTCGGGTCTGCCGCCGCCCCCGCCGCCCGTGATCCGGGCAGCTTCCCTGACCAGATCCCCCGCCTTGATGCCGCGGGCAATGGCTTCCTTGCCGGCCATGGCCAGCCAGAGCACCTTGCCTTCCGAGGCCGAAGCCAGGACCACGACTGCATGATCGCCCAGCTTGTCCCGGAAGCGGTCCCCTGCCTCACGCAGGTGGCCTGCGTCGTAATCGCTGAAGGTATGCATGAGGGTATGGAAGGGACCGACAGTCTCTTCCCGGGATGACAGGTCCTCGACAGAGCCGGCCAGTTTGTCTCTTTCAAGACGCCGGACTTCGTCCCGCAGCTGCCGGCTTCTTTCCTCGCTTGCATCCAGCTTGGAGAGAAGCTCATCCCGACCCGCCTTCAGGCGCTGACCCATCTGATGGAGAATATCGTCGTCGCGGCCGGCCTCCTCCATGGCCCGTTCGCCCGTCACCGCTTCAATCCGCCGGATCCCCGACGCGATGCCGGATTCCGACAGGATTCGGAAGAGGGCGATCTCCCCTGTCGAGGACAGGTGGGTGCCGCCGCAAAGTTCCCGGGACAGGCTGCCGCAGGAAACGACCCGGACTTCCTCCTCGTACTTCTCGCCGAAGAGGGCCACTGCTCCGGATTTTTTGGCCTCGTCCAGATTCATGACCTGGGTCATGACCGGCAGGTCCTCGAGAACTGCCTGGTTGACGAAGGACTCAATGGCCCGCAGATTCTCATAAGAGACAGGTCCGTCATGCTGGAAATCGAAACGCAGCCGTTCAGGCGATACCAGTGAGCCCTTCTGGGTAGTCCCTTCTCCCAGGATGGTCTGAAGGCCTGCATGGAGCAGGTGGGTGGCCGTATGGTTGCGGGCTGTAGCCTTCCGCTCCCGGGATGCAACAGAAAGCATGACCGGCTCTTTTGTTTTCAGTGTTCCCCGGACCACCCGCCCGATATGAAGGGTGATGCCGTCCCCGGTCTTGTCCGCCGTGGAAATCTCCATGAGGGCGCTGTCGCCCTGACGGGCAAAACCGCCGTCGCTGGTCTGGCCGCCCCCCTGGGCATAGAAGGGTGTCGATGCGGTGATGAGATAGACTTCCTCACCTTCCCGGGCTTCCGGCACGGCCTCCAGGGCTTTCTTATCTTCGGATAGTTTCAGAAGATAAAGCAGGGGCGCTTCGCTTTCAAGGGTCCGGTAGCCTTCGAAAAGGGTGGGCGGAAGGGCCCGGACCTCATCGGGCAGGGTGACGCTTCCCCAGGCGGTCGAGGTCTTCTCCAGGAAGTCCTCCCGGGCCCGCGCTCTTTGCTTGGTCATGGCCGCATCAAAGGCCGGCTCGTCCACCTGGATGCCCAGTTCCCGGGCAATCTCAACGGTCAGTTCCACGGGGAAGCCGAAGGTGTCATGCAGCTGGAAGGCGATATCGCCCGAAAGTGTATCGGAGCCTTCCGTCTTCAGCTTTTCACAGGCCTCATTAAGGAGGGCCAGACCCTGGCGGATAGTCCGGTCAAAACGCTTTTCCTCGTTTTCCAGAACCGTGATGATGGCCTCTTCCCGCTGGAGTTCAGGGTAGTGTTCCCGGGACTGGAGGATGGCTACCCGCATGATGGGGGCCAGGAAAGGCCGGTCAAGTCCCAGCAGGCGGCCCTGGCGGGAAGCTCTGCGGATCAGGCGGCGCAGGACATAGCCCCGCCCTTCGTTGCCCGGCAGAATGCCGTCGGCGATCATCATCATGGCCGACCGGACATGGTCGGTGATGACCCGGACCGCGATATCCTTGCGGGCGGATTCTCCGTAGACGGTCCCCGTCTCTTCGCAGACCTTGTCAAGGATAGCCCGGACCGTATCTACCTCGAACATGCTGCTAACACCCTGCATCATGGCGGCAATTCGCTCCAGTCCCGCACCCGTGTCGATATTTTTCTTGGCCAGAGGCAGGTAACTGCCGTCCTCCTGCTTGTCGAACTGGGTAAAGACCAGATTCCAATACTCGAGGTAACGGTCGCACTCACAGCCGACGGTACAGTCGGGACGGCCGCAGCCGAAGGCCTCGCCCTGGTCAAAGAAGAGCTCAGAACTGGGGCCGCAAGGGCCGGTTCCGTGTTCCCAGAAATTGTCCTCATCGAAGCGGAAGATCCGTTCGGCCGGAACCCCGGTCCGGATCCAGATCTCCTCGGCTTCATCATCATCCACGTGAACGGTGACATAGATGCGGTCCCGGGGCAGCTCAAGCACATTCAGGGAGAACTCCCAGGCCCAGGCGATGGCTTCTTTCTTGAAATAATCGCCGAAGGAGAAGTTGCCCAGCATCTCAAAGAAGGTGCCGTGGCGGCCTGTCACTCCCACCCGCTCAATATCCGGTGTCCGGATACATTTTTGGCAGCTTGCCACCCGGGGGTGCGGAGGCGTCTCGGCGCCGGTGAACCAGGCTTTCAAGGGCGTCATTCCGGCGTTGATCAAAAGAACCGAGGGGTCGTTTTGCGGGACCAGGGGGAAGCTTGGAAGCACCAGATGGTCCTTGCTCTTAAAAAAGTCCAAAAAAAGGCTTCGGATGGTATTGAGGCTTAAAGGTTTCACGATTTTCTTCTCCTGAATATTCTTATGTGCAAAGGCCCGGATTTTCCGGGCCTTGTCAGTTACGAGCCGTCGTCTGACGGTCAGTCGCCCAAGAGTTCAGACAGCGGCGGAATGGCGATCTCGTTGCCCACGAAGAGATTGTTGACACTCATTTCGTTGTAGGCCGCCAGCTGTTCACAGAGGCTCTCGCTGGCCCGGTCGTAGTAGCGCATGCAGATGCCCCACCAGGTATCCCCGGTCACAACGACATGCATCCTGTCCGTGGCTTCCGGTGCGGAAGTCGTCGGTTCGGTGGTTTCCGAAGGGGCCGTTGTCTCGACGGGATCCGGATCACTGGGGACCACAATCGGTGCCGTAGTCTCAACCGGGTCGGTCTCCGCCGGCTTTTTGCCGCCGGACAGGAGTTGGACCAGGGCGATGATACAGACCAGGATGATGGTGATCAGGACCGCGTAGAAGACAATCCTGCGGGTCCGGTCAGAGCTTTGGCGCGGCCTTCTTCTGTAGCCGTCGTCATAGTCGTCGTAGTCATCCTCATAATCGTCATAGCCGCCATAGCCGCCCTGACGGTCATCGAGTTCATCCCCGGTATCCCAGCGGTCGCGTTCGTCGTATTCCTTGTACTGGGCCCGTTCGCGGCTGCGCTTCTGGGCGGCCGGTGTGTAGGCGAAACCGGGGAAATCCGTCTCGGGCGCGGGCCCGGACAAATCCTCGTAATAGTCGTCCCGGTCATCCATGCGGGGCACCACCGTCTCGAAAGGTTCTGTCGCTTCGCTGACAGGCAGCGGCGGCATACTCCAGTCGACGGGCTTGATCCTTTCCGCGTGAGCTTCCGGCGGCGCTTCACGCCGGATCCGGTCCACCATATCCTGGCGCTCATAGCGCTGGGTACGGGCCAGGGCCGAATCGGCTTCGGATACCTCGGGGAGGACCACAGGCTCCATGGCCTGGGTGGCAAAACGGCCCAGGCTGAATTTGGTTGCCTGTTCCGCCGTACTTAAATCTTCAATTTTCGAGACGGCGACCTGGATGGGGGTTCCGGGCATCTGAGACGCTGCGGCCGTCAAAAGCAGGCCGGCAGCATCCAGCTGATCCTCGGAATCGGCCAGAAGTCTCATGATTTCCTTTTGTCCGATGACGTCGAAGAGTTCGCCGTTGCAAAGGATGATCAGGTCGCCCTTTTCAACCTGGGCGATATTGGAGTAACGGATGGCTCCCGCCTCTCCGGCAATGAAGTCCTGGATTCCCTCTACTACTTCGCCGTAAAGGTCGGTCGGATCCAGCTTCTTGCTGCTCCCGGTCAGGGGGTAGAGAACTTCCTGCCTGTAAATGAAGGCCAGGCCGTCTCCGACCGTGACGGCAGCCATTTCGCCGTCCCGGACAATGACCCCCGCGAAATAGGGTTCCCTGGCAGTTTCATCTGAAAGTTTCAGGCCGCCTGTGACATCCAGGGCTGCCTCTGCCAGGTCGTTGATATCGGTGTCAATATCCCCCCGGTCGGAGCCGACCTGACCGGCCAGCCGCTTCAAAGGTTCCTGCCAGGCCTCCGGCCTGCGAATATCTGAAGGATGAGCGAACACAGAAACTAAAAAGCCGCGCCCTTCTCGGTCCACCGTATTGTTCACGGCGCGCAGTTCGCGCTTGCCGGGGAATCTGCCGTCCAGACAATATGCATCCGCCACGCCTTCAACCGGATAGTAGCGGGCGTTGACGGTAGTCATCAAACGGGTCGTTGTCGGCGCTGGTGCCTTAGCCATAGGAAGCCTCCTGAAATTAATCTCACAGCGACACGCCAAAGCGCATCTCTTATTTCTGACAGTCTATCACAAATGATAATAAAGGTGCCCGCTCGCCTGTCAAAAAAAAGGAACGGCAGGAAGGGTCTGCGTCACAAAAAAGATTCAGCCAGAAGGGCATCTTCCCAAGTGGTGATCTTAATATTCTTCCGGTCCCCGGGAATCAGGCGGACCGGATAGCCGATCCGGATCAGAAGTTCCAGGTCATCCGTGACAGAAATTCCGGCCTCCCGGGCCAGGAGAGCGGCCTGCAAGAGGACATCCAGATCTGCACCCTGAGGGGTCTGCATGGCCGAAAGCCGGGGCCGGGGCAGGGTTCTTTCGACGGCCCCTTCCTCATCCAAGAGCCGGATCGTATCGGCGACAGGAACGCCCGGAGCTGTCCCGCAGCGGTCTTTATTGATCACTTCCAGAGCCCTGCTGATGACCGGGGCCGGAAGAAGGCAGCGGGCGGCGTCATGGATGAGAACCAGGGTCCGCTCCCCCCTCTTTTCGGGCATGAGTTCCCGGGCCGCCATAAGGCCCAGGAGGGCGGATTCCTGCCGGCTCTCCCCGCCCCGGACGACCGGGATGTCATGCTCAGGGAAGGCTTTTTCAAAGAGGGTCCGGACACGGTCTTCCTCAGCTTGGGACGTGACGGTCAGGAGTCTGGAAATACCGGGATGCTCGAGGAGGATGCGGGCGGACCGTTCCAGGACCGAAATCCCCTGGAGTTCGGCAAACAGCTTATTTTTCTCCCCGCCGAAGCGGCTGCCCTGACCGGCGGCCAGGAGGATGGCGATGACGGCAGGCTCTTTCATGGCCGTTCTTCCTTTGAAAAAATAAGGTCAAAGGCTTCATTCAGCTCGCTGACATAATAGACTTTGACATCCTTGTTCTTTTCGAAACGCCGGAGCTTGGCCTGGGCCGAAGCCGGCACAATGAAGCGGGTCCAGCCTGCCCGGAAGGCTTCCTCCAAAGATTCGGACATGCGGGCAACCGAACGGATCTCCCCGGTCAGCCCCACCTCCCCGACAATGACTGCGTCGGCAGCGGCCGGTTCATCCCGGACGCTGGACAGGAGGGCCGCCAGCACCGCCAGGTCCACGGAGGTCTCCTTGATCTTCATGCCGCCCGTTACATTGACATAGGCGTCCATGGCGGAAAGATCGATGCCGGTTTTTTTCTCGGCGGCGGCCATGAGCATGATGAGCCGGGACCGGTCCAGCCCCTGGGACATGCGGATGGGGGAACCGTAGTTGGACTTGACCGTCAGGGCCTGGATTTCCACAAGCAGGGGCCGGCTCCCCTCCAGAACGGCGCTGACTGCCGAGCCCGGGACATTCTCAGGCTTGCCGTCCAGGAAAAGCCCCGTCGCCTCTTCAACGGAGATCAGGCCTCTGCCCGTCATCTCAAAGATGCCGATTTCATCGGTGGCGGCAAACCTGTTCTTGACGGAACGGAGGATCCGGAGCGGGCTGTCTTTCTCCCCTTCAAAATAGAGGACGGTATCCACCATATGCTCCAGCACCCGGGGCCCGGCGATCGAACCTTCCTTGGTGACATGGCCGGTCAGAATAATGGTGATGTCCAGGGCTTTGGCCAGGCGCAGGAAGGCCATACCGGCTTCCCTGACCTGGGCAACGGAGCCCGGGGCCGAACCGATCTCGTCCGAATAGACGGTCTGGATGGAGTCAATGACGGCGATCCTGGGCCGCCCTTCGGTCAGGACCTTCTCTATGGAGGACAGGCGGGTGCTGGCAAGAAGCGGAATGCCCCGGTCCTGGAATCCCAGCCGGGCGGCCCGCATGCTGATCTGAGCCGGCGACTCCTCACCGCTGACGTAAAGAATCTCCCCTTTATGATTGTGGCCCAAGATGGAGAGGGCCAAAGTCGACTTGCCGATCCCCGGGTCGCCGCCCAGAAGTAGCAGGGAACCCTTGACCAGACCGCCCCCCAGTACCCGGTCAAGTTCCGGTATCCCGGTCTTTTCCTTTTCCTCCGGCCGGGCGGATACCCCGGACAGATCGACCAGTTCGGTCCCCTCCCCGGCCATGAGCCAGCTTCCGGTCCGGGTCCCGGCATTGACAGGCTTCGTCTCTTCTTCGGCCCGGAAGGAATTCCATGCTCCGCAGGAGGGGCAGCGGCCCAGCCAGCCGCTGGTTTCATGGCCGCAGTCGCCGCAGACATAGAGTGTTTTTACTTTTGCCAAGATCTCGATCCCTTCTTTGCGCTTATACCGTCAAGTATAGGGGATGCCCCCCATAAATGGTAGAATACCTTCATTCATCTTAACGGCAGGGCAGGACCCAATCTGTCCCGGCTTACGAGGAGGAACCCTATGAGCAGACAGTTTCCCGATCCGGCAATCATCGATCCGGCCTTTTCCGAATATGTCGAAATCCCCGATGAAAGCATGTATGCCCTGGTCCGCAAGCGCGGACAGGAGCGGCCCGGGGAGCCGGCCCTTTCCTTCCTTGGTGTCCGCATGTCCTACGGCCGTCTCCTGGACGAAATTGAAAGCTGTGCCAGAGGCATCCAGGCCCTGGGTTTTCGTGAGGGCGATGTCTTTGCCATCTGCATGCCCAATACACCGGAGACAGCCATCCTCTATTACGCCGTCAACCGTCTGGGCGGCATCTGCAATATGATCCACCCCCTGGCCCCGGCCGCCTATGTCATGGAGATCATTGAGAATACCCGAAGCTCTTACCTCTGCCTTCCCGATCTTTTCATCGGCCGCCTGGCGGAGCAGATCGAAGCCAAGCGGGCAGATTCCCCCCTCCGGCATATCCTGGTTTCGCCCATGGCCCGCTCGGGCGGTGCCCTGAGCCGTTTTGGCCTTTGGCTGACCAAAACCCGCAAGGCCATGCGCCAGATGCCCCGAAATGATGCCTGGATCCGCTGGCAGGAACTCCTTGACCGGGGACGGGTCGAAAGCCTCCCCCAGGCTCCGGAAGGATCGGACCGTGTTGCTGTGTACCTTCACAGCGGGGGCACCACGGGAGCTGCCAAGACCATCATGCTGACGGACCGGAACTTCAACAGTATTGCCGTCCCCATCTTTGCGGCCATCGGAGTACCGGCCGGTGCACCCCCGCCCTACGGGGAATCCTTCGTCAACGTGCTCCCTCTCTTTCACGGATTCGGCCTTTGCATCGGCCTCCATGCCATGCTGGTCAACGGAGCCTGCAGCATTCTGGTCCCGCAATTCTCAACCAAGGGCATGGCCTCTATCATCAAGAAGGAGAGACCGACCCTGATCGCCGGGGTCCCCACCCTCTTCGAAGCCCTCCTGAATGCCCCGGTCATGCAAAAGGCCGACCTGTCCTCTTTCAAGGCCATTTTCTGCGGCGGCGACTCCCTGACGCCCGAACTCAAGGAACGCTTTGACCGCTTCCTGAAAGAACGGGGTTCCGCCTGCCGGCTGCGGGAAGGCTACGGGCTGACTGAAACCGTCACCGTCTGCAGCATCACACACGACAAATCTTCCGACCGCAACGGCATCGGCCATCCGCTGGCCAACATGGAGATGAAAATTATTGACCCGGAAACCAGGGAAATGAAGGCGGACGGTGAAAGGGGCGAGATCTGCGTCACCGGCCCGACCGTCATGGCCGGCTACCTGAATGACGAGGAGGCCACCCGGGAGACCCTGGTTCTTCATGACGACGGCAAGGTCTGGGTGGAGACAGGCGATCTGGGTTACCGGGATCCGGACGGCTATTATCACTTCACCAGCCGGCTGAAACGCATGATCAAGGTCTCGGGTATCCCTGTTTTCCCGGCCCAGATTGAGGAGATCATCGCCAGCATGCCCGAGGTCCTGCAAACAGCGGTCATCGGAATCCCCCATCCCTACCGCATGCAGGTGGTCAAGGCCTTCCTGAAAGTCAAGCCGGACACCGACAAGAAGGCTCTGGAGGAGCGCATTGTAGAGGCTGTTGCGAAACGCCTTCTCCCCTATGCCGTCCCCAAGGAGTTTGAATATCTGGAGGAATTCCCCAAGACCCTGATCGGAAAAATAGACACCCGGCTCCTGGAGGAAAAAGAGGCTATCCGGAGAGGCGGCCTGTAACTTCCCGGATGTAAGCCGTGATTTCTTCCGGCTGATCGGCCAGCAGGTCAGGTTTCAAACCCGCCAGTTCCTCGCGGCTCCGAAAGCCCCAGGTCACTCCGATGGTATGCATGCCGGCAGTCTGGCCGGTCAGGATATCGACATCGCTGTCCCCCACAAAAAAAGACCGGGAAGGCTCTGCATGCATGTCCTTGAGCAGTTTCAGAGTGGATCGGGGATGAGGTTTCAGAGGAAGCAAGCGG
>DUUZ01000084.1 GCA_012841255.1 Clostridiaceae bacterium | reverse complement strand
TTTGACGGCTGGCCGCCGTGTTGATGATGGACATGGGAGCCAGAAGCAGAACCAGGAGGATCATGAAGACGGCCACCAGGAAAAGCCGGTTCTTGAAGCTGTCGATCAGGGGGATGCCGAAGATCAGGCGGCTGAGTCCGCTGTAAAGCGGGCTGGCCAGGAGCATGGACAAAGAGAATCCTGCGGTGTAAAGGGAAGAAGCCAGAAGGGAACCTGAAGCCAGGCGGACCCGGAAGGCCATGAAGGAAGCCGCCAGAAAGACCAGGCTGCCGGCCGGGTCAAGCGAGCTCAAGGCCGCAAGAAAGACCAGGGGTACAAGCTTCAACATGCCGCTTTCCGCCCTGGCATAGGCCGGAGCCATGACTCCTCTGAAAAGGAGTTCATGCGGACCTGCAGGCAGGATGACGGCGGCCAGAAGGACCGTGACGGTGGTCAGGGGGCTGCGGCCCAGATAAAAGGCCCCCCACTGCCAAAGCCTGGGGATCTGGATCCAGTTTGAAACCTGCGGGAAAAAGGAGACGAGAAGGGTCAGGCCGGTCCAGACCAGCCAACCGGACAATAGACCGGTGACCGGGGCGGCAAAGAAGAAGGAATAATCAGGGAGTTGTCCGGGCACACTTCCGGCCTGTGGACGGAAAATGGCAACGGCCAGGCTGGTTGCCAGAAGGGGGATCAGGCCGTAGATCAGGGCCGACCGGAGGGCGAAGTCAAAAATCCCCGCTCCGTAGTCGACCGGTGTCGGAATCAGGGAGAAGTGAAGGGACAAAGCAAGCCCCAGGGCCAGGGCCGCCGACAAGGTCATGGCCAAGGCGGCCATGGGAGCCAGCCTTTGAAGGGCCCGGGCCTCTTCTCCCCGCCTGGCAGTCTGCCCTTCCACCAGCCGGAAGGCCGGCTGTTTATTTACTTTCGGGCTGCCTTTCCTGTCCATGCGCTCAGTTTATCATGAAGCGGAGGCTAATCCGGCGTCACGCGGGACTGGGATTCATCCCGGGCCGCCCGGCCCTTCCAGATAAAACGGAGGGGGGTGCCGAAGAAATCAAAATTCTCCCGCAGTCTGTTCTCCAGATAGCGCTCATAGGAAAAATGCATGAGCCGTTTGTCGTTGACAAAGAAGATGAAGGTGGGCGGCTGAACGGCGCCTTGGGTGGCGTAGTAGATGCGCAGATGCCGTCCCTTTTTCTGGGGCGTCGGGTGCTGGATGACCGCCTCGGCCACCACCTCATTCAGGACCGAGGTCCGGACCCGCCGGGTTGAGGCTTCATAGACCGAAAGTACCAGGGGCCAGAATTTATGGAGATTGAAGCCGGTCTTGACCGAGACAAAGAGAATGGGAGCATAGGGCATGAACTCAAAGCGCCTCCTGATCCGGGCTTCATATTCCCGCATGGATGTTTCCGACGTATCGACCAGATCCCACTTGTTGACCAGGATGATGGAGGCCTTGCCGTCATTGTGGGCCAGGCCGGCGACCTTGGTATCCTGTTCGGCGGGGCCCTCGTCCGCATCGATCATGATGACGGATACATCGGCATCCTCCACGCTCCGCTTGGAACGGATGGCACTGACAAATTCAATCCGGTCCCCCACCTTGGACTGGCGGCGGAGTCCTGCGGTGTCATAGATCAGGAAGCGGCCGAATTCGTTCTCAATGAAACTGTCTATGGCATCCCGGGTGGTGCCGGGGATATCCGAGACAATGCTCCGCTCCTCGCCCACCAGGCGGTTGGAAAGGGAGGACTTCCCTACATTGGGCCGGCCGGTGATGGCCAGGGTAATGTAGTCACCCTCATCCCCCTCCCCAGCAATGGGGATCATGGGGGCCGTGACAGCGTCCAGGAGCTCGGTCAGACCCAGCTTGTGAGAAGCGGAGATGGCGACCGTGTCGGCAAAGCCCAGCTCGTAGAAGGCATAGTATTCCAAAGGCTCTTCGCCCGGCCGGTCAGCCTTGTTAACGGCCACGACAACAGGCTTGCCGCTCTTTCTCAAAATCTCCGCGATCTTGTATTCGATGTCGGATAAACCGGCATTGATATCCGTCAGAAAACAGATGACGTCGGCCATCTCGATGGCCACATGGACCTGGGCAAAGACCAGGCGCTGCATATCGTCATCGGCAAAGTCAATTCCACCGGTGTCGATCACCGTGAAGGAAATCCCGTTCCAGTCGCTATCGCCCATGACACGGTCACGGGTCACCCCGGGGTCGGGGCCTACGATCGCCGTCCGTTTTCCGGTCAGGGCATTAAACAGCGTCGACTTGCCCACATTGGGCCGGCCGACAATGGCAAGGACAGGTGTGCTCATGAGGGGCCTCCTTCATCTAAAACGAACAAAAAGCAACGGGCCGTAGGCGCGCTGCTCCTTATGTTCACATTATGTTGCTTTGGTTATTTCCCGTCGTCGACAGAAATAACTTCGCGTCCGTCGTAATATCCGCACGCCTTGCACACGCGGTGCGGCGCTTTCAGCGCGTGACACTGCGGGCAACGCACGAGATTGACTGGATTAATCTTCCAGTTTGCACGATGTGTGCGTGATCTCTTCTTGGACCACTTGCGTTTTGGTACAGCCATCGGTACACCTCCCCGGCTAATAATCTATAATTTGTCGCGCCTTGGTCGGGTGCGCCTCAAGTATTATCCATGAAGCACCCCGGCCTGTCAAATACAGTTGAAATCAGGCGCTATGATCCTTGCTGACAGCCGGCACAGGCCGACTGGCCTGCCTCAACCTCCAGCTGAAGGTTGGTGCTGACGGTGTGGCGGTTATCGAAGCCCAGGGAATAACCCAATTCAATGGCACCGCCGTCTTCATTGAAACTGCCCTTGACTTCATGCGTCAGGACAGAAAATGTCATGGGCCCGTAGGGCGTCGATTTGGCTTCGATCCTCTGGTCGCCCTTGATGAACTCGAGTTCCATTTCAATGGTTCCGGTCCGGCTAAGGACCACGCGTCCGTTGGGAAAGAGACTGACCCGGGTACGGGTTCCCCGCATGCCGGTCGCATCACTTTCATCATAGGAGACATTCCAGACGCCGCCCTGTTTCTCGTAGGACAGCTGGCCATGTGTCATCAGGCGGACAGGATCCATCTGTTCGCCGTCGGCCCACTGGCTACTTTCCAGCCGGATGATGGCCTCCCTCTTGAAATCTGAAGGTGAAAACACTCTATTCCTCCCTGCCCTCGCACGCATCCAAGTCAATATGATGAACGATATCAACAGGCATGTCAAGAAATCGCTCGGCCTGGCGCCGGAATGTGTCCTCTGAATCACTGACGATGAATTCCAGCCTGCCGGGAAGTTCTGATTCCGCCAGGAGTCCTTGTTCTGACAGGAGATCACGGGCGGCAAGAGCCAGCGATTCCGCCCCGTTGCCCAGGACCGTCCCCGGGGGCAGCGCCTTTTCAATGGCCTTGCGCAGGAGCGGATAATGGGTGCAGCCCAAGATGACCGCATGGGGGTCGAATTCCCGCATCTTGGCCAGGTACATTTCAGCCGCAAGATCGGTGATGGGGCCCTCCCAGAGCCCTTCCTCGGCCAGGGGGACAAAAAGCGGGCAGGCCTTTTGCATGATCAGGGGCGGCGCTGACAGGTGGTGGTCCGAAAGTTCCAGCAGCCTGTCCTTGTAAAGATCACTGGCTACGGTGGTGGCCGTCGCCAGCACCCCGATACGGACCGGTTCATCCCCTTGGGGCAGAACGGCTTCAATGGCCGCACGGGCACTGTGGCCCACCACTTCCATGACCGGCACGGGTGCCGCCAGGGCCTTGACATCATCGCCTGCCGCAGCGCTGGCCGTGTTGCAGGCGATCACGATGAGCTTGACTTTCCGGGACAGGAGATGGCGGGTGATCTGCCGGACATAGCGGCGGACTGTGGCCGGGGATTTGGTCCCGTAAGGCGACCGCCCCAGGTCCCCGAAATAGATCAGGTGCTCATGGGGGAGGGCCTTGTTCAGCTCCCGCAGAACCGTGAGGCCGCCCACACCGGAGTCGAAGACGCCGATGGGGAAATTTTTGTCCTCAATATTCCCGGACATGACCTAGTAGGCCTTGCCCCAATAGACCATATGGCGGGCCGGTTTGCCGCAGACTACACAGAGGCTGCCGTCCTCCGGTTCCCCCTCCGCCATGCAGCGGGAGGTGGCGGTCGTTTCTTCCTTGACCCTGGCCTCACAGTCTTCGGAGCCGCACCAGGCAGCCAGGATGAAGCCGGGGGTATCCCCCATGGTCCTGACGAAATCGTCCCAGTTGTCCCTGGGATAGATTCTGGACTCCATCTCGGTTTTGGCGCGTTCATAAATCCGCCGGTTCAGTTCCTCCAGGAGACGGGGGACCTCGGTCCCCACCTGGTCCAGTTTGACTTCGGTCTTGGCCCGGTTGTCCCGGGTCACGGCGATACAGTGACCCTTCTCGATATCCCGGGGCCCGAT
>DUUZ01000083.1 GCA_012841255.1 Clostridiaceae bacterium | reverse complement strand
CTGCTCTTCTTGCTCTTTCTTTTGGGTCTGGATCTACCCGGACGGGTGTCAGGCAACAAGGCCGGACGCCTGGCCCGGAATACCTGGTTCCTCATGCTTCTTATCTTCCTGCCTGCCCGCCTTGCCGACCGCCTTGTTTTTTATATCGGAAGCGGCCTGATCCGGCTGTTCCGGCTCAAGGAGGTCAAGGCACCCGAACCGGCCCCTACGGAAGAAGAGTTTTTGCAGATGCTGGAGGCCGGCCATGCCAAGGGGGCGATAGAGGACGACAACCGCGAACTGATCGCCAATCTCTTTGATTTCGATGACAAGATCGCAGGCGAAATCATGACCCACCGGACCGAGATTGAGGCCCTGCCGCTTGAGGCCGGCCTTTCCGAGACCATGGCCTTCCTGCACAGCACCAAATATACCCGCTTCCCCGTCTACCAGGACTCGGTCGACAATATTATCGGGGTTCTGCACGCCAAGGACCTGCTCTTTTTCATGGAGCAGAGCGGAGGAAGCGAGTTCTCACTATCAGCCATCATGCGGCCGGCCTGGTTTACCCCTGAAACCAGAAATGTCAGCGATCTTCTTCGTGATATGCAGCAAAACCACATCCAGATGGCCATTGTCATTGATGAGTATGGCGGTACCGCCGGCCTTCTGACCATCGAAGACCTGGTCGAACAAATCGTGGGCAATATTGAGGATGAGTACGATGAAGGCGAACAGGAGATGATCGAGATCGCCTCCGATACCTGGCTGGTCGACGGGAGCTACCCTGTTGACAAACTGGCCCGGCTGACGGGAATCGAGCTTGACGACGATGAGTACGATACAGTTGCCGGCCTTATTATTGAACTCTTGGACCGGATTCCGGAAGAGCACGAACGGCCGGCGGTTACTCTTGGCTGCCTGACCTTCCAAGTACTCTCGGTTGCCGACAACCGGATCGTCCGGGTCCGGGTCACCCGCATGCCGCAGGAGGAAGGACCGGATCATGGACAATAAAAGCTTTGAGGCTGTAGAGGTCGCTGCTGTTTTATTTGATCTGGATGGCACCCTGCTGAACACGGTGCCCCTGATCCTGGCCTCCCACCGCCACACCTTTGGTAAGATCATGGACTTTATTTCCTCGGACGAGGAGATCCTGGCCACGATCGGGGAGCCGCTGGTCACGACCTTCAGCCGCTTCGGCGACAAGGGGCCGGTCCTGATGGAGGAGTACATCAACTGGAGTGTTCCCAGGACCGCCAGCCACAGCAGTCTTTTCGAGGGCGTGGTCCCCATGCTGGAATCGCTTCGGGAACAGGGCTTCCTGACGGGGGTCGTCACCGCCCGCCGCTGTGAAGGCATGCATGTCTGCCTGGATGCCTTCAACCTTAAACCCTATTTTGATGTTCTGGTCTGTGCGGAAGAGACCGAACGCCACAAGCCGGATCCTGATCCCATTTTATTAGCCATGAAACGGCTGGGTACGGCCCGGCCGGACCGGGTGCTCTACGTCGGTGATACGGTTCACGACCTTCAGAGCGCCAAAAATGCAGGAAGCCATTTTGCGGCAGTCGAATGGACGGCCATGGACAGGGCGGAGATCGACCGGGGAAATCCCAGCTTCTGGCTGGGCTGCGCGGAGGATCTTCCGGGGCGGCTCCGGCTGGCAGGAAAAGATTGAGGCCTCTTCCTTTTTCCTTACTAATTCAGCAGGGGTGTGCTAAACTCTTTCACGCATGAAATGTTAAATATTGCTAAAGATAAAGAAGGTACTTATGTCAAAACAAGAAAGCACTGAGTGGAAACACGAAATCGCCCGGGCGGAGCGGAAATCCCGTCTGTCCCGGATGAAGGGAACAGACGGGCACAAGAAGAAAATTGAGTCCGGCAACACCGGCAGGAAGGTGACGCTTTCAGTCATTGCCGTGGTTTTGGTTCTGGCCGTCCTGGTCTGGATTGTGGCTGCAACGGGGCTTGTAACCCGGTCGGCAACCGCCCTGACCGTGGCAGACCGGAAGCTGACCGCTGCGGATGTCAACATCATGCTGGGAAACCTTATGGCATCCGAGCAGTATGGCCTTGCTTTTACGGATGAATTCCAGGAACTTCTGGACCAGCCTTCCTCGCAAAATGAGGGGTCGACCATCCGCAATGACCTGATCAATGACATGATGCCCAGTATCGTCTATATGTACGCTGTTCTGAGCGAGGCCGACCGGGCCGGCTTTATCCCCGATGCGGAACAGTCCAAGGAGATGGACGAAGCCGTCGAATCGATCAAGCAGCAATTTGCCGAGATGTCCGTTTCAAGCGGCAGGAGCATGAGCAATCTCCTCAAGCTCTACTTCGGTCCCGGGGCCGGCATGAGCCTTGTGGAGCGCGATCTCCGGAACTCCATGCGGGTCAATTACTACCAGGATGTCATCCGCGAAGGAGCGGACCTGGGCGACGACAAGGTCGAGGAGTTCTATGAGGAAAACAAGGACGCCCTGGATCTTTACTCCTATCATTCCTATGTCTTCCCGGTGAAGACGGAGGAAGGCGCCACTGACGAAGATAAGAAACAGGCACTCAAGGATCTGGAAGAAAAACTGAAACCTGCTCTCGAGGACTTGAAGACCATGTCCTTTGCGGATACGGTGGTCCAGTATCTGTCCAAGGAAGATGCGGTCGCTGTTGAAACCGATCCCGACTCCCTGGCTTACAAGAACATGAGAGCCAGCCGCCTGACGACTGCCATCTTTGACTTCTTCAAGGAAGAGGGGCGCAAGGCGGGCGACGCCAAATTGATTGCGGGGACCACTTCCGTTACCCTGATCCAGTACGACGGCAGAGTTCGGGACAATTTCCACAATTATTCGGTCCGCCATATTCTGATCGCTGATCCGGACGAAGACGGCAAAATGACGGACGCCGAGCTTAAAAAGCAGGCGGATGATGTGCTTGCGGAATTCCTGGCCGGGGACCGGACCGTGGAGTCCTTTGTCAAACTGGTCGAAGCCCACAGCCAGGATCCCGGCAGCAACAAAGCGGGCGGCCTTTACGAGGACGTGGCGCTGGGAACCATGGTGTCTGAGTTTGAGGACTGGTGTCTGGCAGAAGGCCGGCAGAAGGGTGATACCGGGATCGTGAAAAGCACGCACGGCTACCACGTCATGTACTTTGAGGGTCTGGACGAAGAAGCGGCCATGCCGTCGAGGATCCGGGATGCCCTGAAGGAAACCCACCTGAATGACTGGATTGATGAAGTCACCGAGAAAGCGACCGTGGTCCGTCACCCCTTGGGAATGAAGTTCGTCGGCAAACTGGATTTCTGGAATGCCCTCTTCGGTCCGGTTCCCCAGGAACCCAAGGAGACCGTCCCCGAGCTTGAGCCCCAGGGATAGTGCGAAAGCATCCTGGGAATCAAAATCAAGTCTGATAATAAGGGCGCGGCCTGGGCCGCGCCTTTATTTCTTGGAAGGAGGGGAACCGTCCCCCTCTTGAGGAAGGACGTTTTTCAGGATTTCTTTTTCCCTTTTCAGATAGGAATCGATGAAGGCGGGTGCCTTCTTTTTTTTGATGAAGGTTGCGGCAAAATCTTCCAGGCGGAGAGCCTCTGCCCGGAAGAGCTCCTCCTCAAAAGGCAGGGGACCGCCAAAACCGATTGTCTTGAACAGGATCTTGGTGAAGGAGGGGTTGAGGATCAGGAAGGGGCCCAGGAGACTGGTTGCAAAGAAAT
>DUUZ01000082.1 GCA_012841255.1 Clostridiaceae bacterium | reverse complement strand
GTCGTAGGCAATGCCCTGGCCGGCAAGCTCCATGACAATGCGGGCGGCGGCAAAGGCCTCCCGGGCAGCCGGTGTCATCTTGATGTCCCCGGAGATTGCAGCTGCCAGCGTCTCCTCATCTGATGCCGGTTTTCTGACACCGGTCAGAAGATCCAGGTAAACACCGAAACTTTGCGGCCTCTCCTGGTCCAGTGACTTCCATTTTTCCTCTGACGCAATCAGCATCTGGCTTTCGTCATACTCGATCTCACCGGCCTTCTTCGTCAGAAAGGCCGAAAAGAAATCATTGATGAAGTCAATGACCGGGGGCCGGGTCCGGAAGCAGCGGTTGAGCAGGGCCAGATAGCCCTGGTGGTGTGTTTCCAGCGGAGGAGGGGTCACCCCCGCTTCAATCAGGAGGGAGTCGGCCTCATGCCGGGCGAAAAGGGCGGGATTGGCGTAGCGGAAGCGGTAGATGCTCTGCTTGATATCCCCCACCATGAGCATATTGCGGTCGCCGATCCTGCGGATGATGGCATCCTGGATGCTGCTGGTATCCTGGTATTCGTCCACGTAGATTTCCCGGAAGCGATTCTTATACTCCCTGCTGATTTCGTCCTTTTTCAGGAGTGCCAGGGCCCCGTGCTCCAGGTCGTCGAAAACCAGGGCATTATTCTTGAAGCGGCGTCTTTGGAATTCGCGGTCAATCAGGAGCACCGTTTCCATGAAACGGGCGGCAGGACCTGCACTCTCTTTCAGGTTTTCCCTTATGTTCCCGACACTTTCAGTAAAAACAGCCGGCCGATCCCCTGCATAGCCGGCATCCCGCCCGCCCCTTTGTCTGACCTGGCCGCTGATGAGGGCGAGGAAGGGCATGACATCGTAGAGGAAGTCTTCCATAAGGGCGCGTTTCATGATGCTTTTTTCAGAAGCGGAAGAGGCACCGGGCAGGCCAGGCAGGCGGACCTCCCCCATGCTCTGGCCTATTTCGACCACCTGGTCCCAGTGGCTTTCGTCGTGGCCCTCGAGTTCTTCAAGCCGGCTGATGACCCGGGCCATCTCCTCGACGGCCAGGACCAGCTGCTTTTCGCCTTTTTGGGACGAGGAGACCAGCTCCTCCGTGAAAAAGCGCGATCTGCTTATTTTTTCAATGGTCCTGCGGGCCGGGGCCAGGCTTTCCTCGTAAAGGTCCCAGTAGCCCCTGGCCCAGGGATCCCCTGCCGAGGCAAAGTGTTCCGCCCTTTCATTCATCTCCAGAATGGCAGCCCGGACAAGCTCCGTGTAATCGGGAAGATTTCGAAGCTGACCCAGCATGGAGGCCAGGGCGTCGCGGAAGGCCCGGTCATTCAGGTCGGGGGAATAGGCGAAACTTACCCTTCTGAAATCTGAAAGCCAGGAGTCAAGACTGATGGGGTTGCCGTCCAGGACAAAGGGGGCGGGGTCCGGCCCTGTTTCGCCGGTCACCATCTGGCCGGGGGGCAGGCTCTTGTCCGTCTCCTGGTCCAGGAGTTCATAGAGACGGGACAGGACAGCCTCGATCGACTCGTCCTGAAGGCGCAGGGTCTCGGTCTCCTCCATGATCCGGGAACCCGGTTCCAGATAGCTTTCCCCGGCATCGTCCGTGTAGGAACTCAGGTAGGAGGTGAGGATCTGGTTGCAAAAGGCATGGATGGTGGAAATCTGGGCCAGGCTAAGCTCGGCTTCCAAAAGATCCAGCCGGCGGGAGAGTTCAGGATCTGAGGCTGCTTTTCTGGCAGTTTTCAGCTGTCCCTGGATCTTGACCTTCAGATCCTTGGCGGCCATTTCAGTAAAGGTGATGACCAGAAGCTCGGAAGGGCGGATCTCTCCATTGATCAGGCGGCTGACGATCCGCCGGGTCAGGGTGGTGGTCTTGCCGGAGCCCGCTGCTGCGGAGATAAGGAGATTCTCCGGTTCCCGGAAAAGGACGGCCAGCTCTTGTTCTTTTGTCAATTTTGAACGGGACATGTCACCTCCCAATTATCGCAGGGACCCGGGCACTACGGCCTTATCTTACCAGTTCCACTTGAAAGATAAAACAAAATGGCAGACAATGGGAGGGCCCGCGAAACCGGTCCGGCCGGGCGGAGGTTGGTTTTTGAAACGTACAATTGCCCTTTTGTTTTCACTTGTTTTCCTGCTCTTTCTGACAGCAGGCTGCGGCAGCCGAAGCTATGATGCCAAGGAGCTGGCACGCATCGGCGTGACGGGCGCCGACGGCTATGGTCTGCTTTCGCTTGCCATCGATGATGTCCATCTGAAAGAACTTCTGGAGGCCGAAGGAGAGAAGATCCGGGAAGGCGACAGCAAACGGCTGGAGGCCCTGATCCAGCGGGAGGCCGCCCTGAATTCCCTGATCTACACAGCCGATAAGATCTCGGGCCTGAAAAATGGCGATGAGATCAGGATTACGGTCAATTTTGACGAAGGCCTGGCTAAATCGGCCGGTGTCCGCCTCAAGAATACCAAGTTCAGCTACCGGGTGTCGGGGCTTGTGGATGCCGCGGTCATCGATTTCGAAAAAGACGTGGAACTGATCTTCAACGGCTACGACGGAGACGGGGAGGCTTCCCTTCTTCTGGGAGGAGAGACCGGGATCTACCGGGCCGGCTTTGATTTTTCCTTTCCTGAGGGGAATACAAAACTTAAAAACGGGGACCGGATCCGCCTGCAGGTCAAAGCCGACAATGCCTACCTGACAAGCAGGGGCAAGATCGCCCGGGACCGTGTCCTGATCTTCGATGTCCAGGGGCTGGCCCCCCTGGTTCCGACCGACCTGTTTGCCAATCTGGTCCTGGTCTACGACGGTATCAGCGGCCAGGGGCTTGTCTCCCTCGATGTCTCCCGTCTGCCGGCCGGATGGGTGGAAGCGGTTGGCAGCGGCAGCCCCCCGGTCCGCTTCCTGGCCGAACCGGCGGACAGCCTGTCCAACGGGGACCGGGTGACGGTGCGGGTTCTCGCGGATGAGGACTTCCTGGCTGAACGGGGGCTTCGGGCTCTGGCCGGCGAGAAAACCTACACCGTGTCGGGCCTCAAGGAGTATCCCCGCCATCTTGACGATACGGATCTCCTGCCGCTTTTTTCCAGGATTGACAGCTTCCTGCGCCAGGATCTGTCCCTGCGCCTGGACCGCAACTACTGGAACCGGGACCAGCGGACCGGGGAGCCCGTCAGTCTCTGGGATTACCGCTTTGAAGGCGGCATCCTGCGGATCTACTACGGCTATGAAGAGCAGAACCGGGCCGATAATTTTCTGGCTCTTTTTTACAAGATTTCGATTGACGGGACCTGCCTGGAGGCCGACCCCTACGAATCTGTTTACGCGCCGGGCGATTTGGTCTCTTCGTCTCTTTATCTGGTCTATATCGTGGAAGATATCATGTACGACCGGCCCCTGCCCGAGGATTTCCGGGCCATCGGACTCAAACTCCACGGGGATGTGGAGCTTGACCTGGTTTCCCGCTTCAAAAACCAGTTCGGAGGAGAGGGGGTCCGCATCGTCGAAGTCCCGGTCCCTGAACAGGCTCCGGCAATCAGCGGGGAGGCCCGTCTGCCCTAGAAGGGCTGTGCTATGATAATCAGACACAATCTTACCGGCCATCCGGTAAACAGGAGGCTCACTCATGAGTTTTCAGGATACAACCGAACCGTCAGGCGAGAGTCTTGAACCTTGCAGAGGACTTCGGACCCCCTTGATACGCAAAGCCGGCTTTGTCGCCAAAGAAGAGCTTTTGCCTGCCCCAAAACCCTGTCCCAGCCGCCTTTGGAACCAGGTCTGGCTGACCCTTGTCCTTTTTGGCGCCATGCTTGTAAGCGAGTTCGTGCTCCGGCTGAATGTCGACATTGATTTCTTCACCATCGGACTTTTATATATCCCCCTCTTCTGCCTGGTCCGGGCCCTGGTCCTGGCGGCCCTGATCTCCCTTTTGCCCTGCAAAGGGCAGACCGCGGCCATGATGGGACTCCTGATCTTCTTCCCGCTCGTCTATTCGACCCAGCTGATCTATTACAAATTCTTCCGGACCTTCCTGGTTTTCTATTCCATCGGCGAGGGCGGCCAGGTCCTGCAGTTCCTGGAAGATATTGTCATGAAAATTGTCCGCAATATCCCCTGGATCCTCCTCTTCTTTGTCCCCCTGGTCGTCTATTTCGTCTATCTGAGGAAGGGGCTGAGCAGGATGTGCCAGGCCTCGGTCCGGCGCTGGAGGGAGATCCTGGTGTCTCTGGCGGCGGCCCTGGTACTCTTCGGGGGAACGATCGGCATCATGTCCTTCAACCGGGGTTTCAACAGTCCCTGGGAGCACTATTTCCTGGAAAATGAGATCCTGACCGGGACCAACCAGTTCGGCCTTCTGACAGCCATGGGGGTGGACATCAGCCACCTGATCTATCCCAGAAGCGCACTCATCCCGGGTGACCTGATCCCGGATCCCATCGACCCGCCCCCCGTGATAGATCCGACCCTTCCCGACCCTTCGGAACCGGGAGTGACGGACAACCCCGATACCGAGGAACCCAAACCCCTTTATCCCAATATCCTGCCCATCGACTATGATACCCGGCTGGAAGGTCTGGAC
>DUUZ01000009.1 GCA_012841255.1 Clostridiaceae bacterium | reverse complement strand
GGAGGAGCTGAAAGGGGAGGGGATCGGGGTGACTGCGACCTGTCCCAATCCCATGCTGACCGACTTTTTCACAGAGGACCAGAAAAAGGCCCTGCTTTCCTCTTACAAACGCTTCGGCATTGAGGACCCCGACCGGGTGGCCGAGAAGACCCTGCAGGCGGTCAGGCGAAAAAAAGGAGTGGTCGTGACCAGCCCGTCCGGCAGGCTGATCCGTTTCCTCTCCAAGATCCTGCCGGTCGGCTGGATCATCCGTTTCATTAATTTTAAGTAATCAGCGGTTCTTGATCTTCAGGTAGACCAGCTTGACATTGGGGTTGCCCGTGTCCCGCATCTGGATCTCGTATTTGCCGATGGACTTGACCAGGGTGGTCAGTTTATCGTAGCCGTAGTTTCTGGAGTCGAATGAGGGCTGTTTCTTGATGATCAGGTTGCCCACCTCGGCCAGGAAGGCCCAGCCGTTCTCGTCTTCCACGTCCCGGATGGAGGAGTTGATCAGCTTGATCAACTCGCGGTCCACCTTGCGGATGCCCCGTTCGTCCTTGGCGGCTGCCGGTTTCTTCTCTGCTGCAGGAGCCTTTTTCTCAGCTTCCTTCTTCTCGGGCTCCCGCCGGCTTGTGGTCTTGGCGATCCGTCCCGTTGTTTTGGCCGCCTTCTCTTTTTCCTGCTCTTCTTCCTCGCCGTGACGGCCGATGATCTCCAGGTAAATAAAGCGGTCGCAGGCCGCAATAAAGGCGTTGGGGGTCTTCATCTCCCCGAAGCCGAAAACGATCTTGCCGGATTCCCGCAGGCGGGTGGCCAGTTTGGTGAAGTCGCTGTCGCTTGAAACCAAGACGAAACCGTCGATGCGGTCGGTGTAGAGGATGTCCATGGCATCGATGATCATGGCCGAGTCCGTGGCGTTCTTGCCGGTGGTATAGCTGAATTGCTGAATGGGGCTGATGGCATAGTCCAGGAGCTGGTTTTTCCATTGGGCCAGGTTGGGTTTGGTGAAGTCCCCGTAGATGCGCTTGATGGTGGGGGTCCCGTAGCGGGCAATTTCCTCCATCATGCCCCGGACATTGTGGGGCGGGACATTGTCCGCGTCGATCAGCACCGCCAGGCGGACGTCACTTGCCGTTGTACTTACAGTTTCCATAATATTGTTATTTATCCCTTCAAAGGTCCTTCCTTTATAAGCAAAGGCCTTGACTAATTCTACCACAGGACCGGCCGCCGGCCCTAAAGGAGGGGCTTGTGACATGGTATGATTGGAAGGTGCCCTTGGGGCAGTCAGACAAAGGAGTTTTGAAGAAGATATGAATGATCCGGTTTTGGTCGTCATGGCGGCCGGTATGGGGTCCCGCTACGGCGGTTTGAAGCAGCTGGAAGCCCTGGGACCCAAGGGCGAAATCCTCATGGATTACTCGGTTTACGATGCGGTCCGGGCGGGCTTTTCGGAAGTTGTATTTGTCATCCGCCGCGATTTCGAAGAGGAATTCGTTCAGAGGATCGGACGCCGCTGGCAGGACCGGGTCCGCTGCCACTATGCCTATCAGGAGCTGGAAGCCCTGCCTTCAGGCTTTGTGCTGCCCCAAGGCCGGACCCGGCCCTGGGGAACCGGCCAGGCCGTATTGGCGGCCCGGGATTATATCTCTGGCCCCTTTGCTGTCATCAATGCCGACGATTTTTACGGACCGGAAAGCTACCGGGCCATGCACCGCTTCCTGACCGGGGAAAAGCGGCAGGAGAAGCCGGCCCTGGGCCTTTGCGTCTGGCAGCTGGGCGATACCCTGTCCGACCACGGGACGGTCTCCCGTGGGGTCTGCCGGCTGGACGGGGACCAGGGTCTTTCGGGTATCCGGGAGATCAAAAAGATTGAGAAAACTTCGGATGGCGCCCGCTTTTGGGAGGAGGAGGCCAAGGCCTACACAGAGCTTGCGGCCGCAACTCCCGTCTCCATGAACTTCTGGGGGCTCCCCGCCTCCTATCTGGACATGCTGGATCGGGCCTTCACGGAATTCCTTGAAGAAGAGGCCCCCAAAGATCCTCTTGATGCGGAATACCTGCTGCCCATGACCATCAGCCGCCATCTGGCAGAAGGCCATGTGACCGTCCATACCATGCCGGCCGGCAGGGTGTGGTACGGTGTCACCTACCGCCAGGACAAGCCCCGGGTCCAGGAGGCCCTGGCAAAATTAACCCAAGAGGGCATCTATCCCTGCCCTTTGTAATAGGAGAAGAACATGACGCTGATTGAACAGATTGCCGGAATCTTAGCCGGCCTCCTGAATGTAGGTGCGGAAGAAGCCCTGGGCAACCTGGGGACTCCGCCCAAGCCCGAGATGGGCGATATCGCCTTTCCCTGCTTCCGCTATGCCAAGGTCCTGCGAAAGGCCCCCCAGGCTATCGCCGACGAGCTGAAGGAGAAACTGGATGCCCTGGCCCAGGGGGAGCTGGAATCCCTCTTCATGGTTCTTGACCGGATTGAATCGGCCGGCGGCTACCTGAATTTCTTTGTCCGCCGGGACTACTTTGCCAGACGGGTCATGCGGGACTCCATATCGGGCGGGGACCGGCCCGGCCGGACCCAGGAGGGGGAAGGCAAGACTGTCATTGTCGAATATTCCTCGCCCAATATCGCCAAGCCCTTCCATGTGGGACATGGCTTTTCCACCTTCCTGGGCGAGGCCCTGGCCAACCTCTTCGAATACGGCGGCTACCAGGTGGAGCGTTTCAATCACCTGGGCGACTACGGGACCCAGTTCGGCAAACTGATCGTGGCCTGGCAGCTTTGGGGGGACGAGGAAGCCTTGGAGGCGGCTCCCATCCGGGAACTGACCCGCATCTATGTCAAGTTCCACGAAGAGGCGGAAAGCAAGCCCGAATTGGAGGATGAAGCCCGGGCGGCCTTCAGCCGGCTGGAACAGGGGGGAGCCCGGGAGACGGCCCTTTGGGAGAGTTTCCGGGAGGAGAGCCTCAAGGAGTTCAATAGCATCTACGAGCGGGTGGGTATCCGCTTTGACAATACCAACGGCGAGGGTTTTTATTCGCCCATGATCCCGGCCGTCGTGGAAGAGCTGAAAGACAAGGGACTCCTGACCGTCAGTGAGGGGGCCCAGGTGGTGGAACTGGAGGAATTCGGCCTCAACCCCTGCCT
>DUUZ01000081.1 GCA_012841255.1 Clostridiaceae bacterium | reverse complement strand
ATCGGCCAGATCGTCTATGGCGCCGGCCGGGATGCCTACATCCCCCAGGGTAGCCGGAGCCCCGATGGCGTTGAAGTAGTCCCGGGTGGCCCGGATGCCTGCAAGAGCCAGTTCCTCTTCAGTCTTGCCGGCAGGGTCAATATCCCAGACCCGGACGGCATAGCGGGCCAGCTTGTGCTCCGCTTCTTTTCTCATGTAGTAAAGAAGATTGGGGTGGACAATGGCCAGCCCCGCCCCGTGGGGAATATCGTGCCAGGCTGAAAGCGCATGTTCGATCTGATGGGACTGCCAGTCCTCTTCCTTGCCCAGGCGCAACAGGCCGTTCAGGGCCATGGTGGCATCCCACATGAGATTGGAGCGGGCCTGGTAGTCCGAAAGGTCGGCCAGGGCCCGGTCCAGATTGACCCTTATATTGCGGAGGAGCGCTTCACAAAGGTCATCGGTCAGGTTGTCGTCGTCGGGAGGCGAGAAATATTGCTCAAAAACATGGGAGATCATGTCGACGGCGCCGTAGACCACCTGCTCCCGGGGCATGGTCATGGTCAGACGGGGCTCCAAGATGGAGAAGCGCGGGAAGAGGACGGGGCTACCGTAGCCCATTTTTAGATTCTTGTCCCAGTGGCTGATGACCGTGCCGCTGTTCATCTCACTGCCCGTGGCCGGCATGGTCAGGATGACCCCGATGGGGACGGCCCGACTGATGCACTGGCCCTCCATGTAAAGATCCTGCCAGAAATCCCCGCCATGGAAGGTCCCGGCCGCAATGGCCTTGGAGCAGTCCACGACGCTGCCGCCGCCGACGGCCAGGATCAGGTCGATGGATTCACGCCGGCAGATCTCAATGCCCTCATAAACCTTCCCGGTCCGGGGATTGGGCATGACGCCCGGAAGTTCGAAAACCTCCTTGTCCGCCTGCTTCAAAAGGGCCAGAACCCGGTCATAAAGGCCGGTGCGCTTGATGCTTCCGCCTCCGTAGACCAGAAGGATCTTTTTGCCGGCCGCTTCCAGCTCATCCGGAAGCCGGTCCAGCATGCCCTCTCCGAAGAGGATTCTGGTCGGGTTCTGAAAAATAAAATTGTCCATGATTCTTGCCTTTCTTCATGGTGGATTGGGAAAAAGGAGGCTTTCGCCTCCCTATTTCTTTTCCTTGATCTCCCGGATCTCCGGCAGGGGGTAGATCCCCATACCTTCCTCACCGCCCTCGTCCAGGCGGACAGTCACCGTCTCCTTGAGGAGATTGACCTCGGTCACCGTACCCGGGCCGTCCGGCGTGCGGACCCTGGCATTGCGGTTGGGCATCCTCTTCTTGGCATCCACATAGACATGGTGCTCGTAGTTGAGACAGCAGAGCAGGCGGCCGCAATTGCCTGAGATCTTGGAGGGATTCATGGACAGGTTCTGGTCCTTGGCCATGCGGATGGAAACCGGCTTGAAATCGCTGAGAAAGGTGCTGCAGCAAAGCTCGCGGCCGCAGACCCCCAGCCCGCCGATCATGCTGGCTTCATCCCGGACCCCGATCTGCCGGAGTTCGATCCGGGTCCTGAACACGGAAGCCAGGTCGCGGACCAGCTGGCGGAAATCCACCCGGCCCTCGGAGGTAAAGAAAAAGGTGATCTT
>DUUZ01000080.1 GCA_012841255.1 Clostridiaceae bacterium | reverse complement strand
GTTCTGTCCGGGAACCTTTTATGCGGCTGGCAGCTGTCCGGGAAAAACGTCAGCTCGAACTCCTTTCCGCTTTTTTTGACAGCCATGTCTCCGAGACTGCCTTTACCGCTAAGACAGGCTACGGCTACGACGATGCCGGCCGGGAGCAGACCGAGGAAGTTTTCGCCCGGGTCTTCGGCACAGAAGATGCCCTGGTCCGCCACCAGTTCGGTTCGGGCACCCAGGTTCTGGCCACCTGCCTGAAAGCCCTGCTGGGCCCGGGAGATGACATGCTGATTGTTACCGGCAAGCCTTATGATTCACTCCTGGAGACCCTGGGGACTGAAAGTCCGTCCCCCCACCGCCAAAGTCTGGTGTCCCGCGGTGTCTCCATCCGGACACTGGATCTGCTGCCGGACGGCAAGCCGGATCTGGACTCTATTACAAATGCTCTTGTGCCTTCCACCCGCCTGGTCTATATCCAGAAATCCCGGGGTTATTCCGATCGGCCGGCTTTACGGAATGCTGAGCTGGAGGCTGTCGTTGACGCCGTCCGCAGGATCAGCTCCGATCCTGTCATTTTTGTCGATCACTGTTACTGCGAATTCGTGGAGGAAGATGAACCGCCGGCCCGGGGGGCCGATGTCATCGCCGGTTCCCTGATCAAGAATCCCGGTTCGGGGATTGCCCCTTGCGGCGGCTATGTGGCGGGCAGGAAAGACCTGGTTGAGGAGATCAGCCAGGGAATGACGGCGGTGGGAGTGGGCCGCCATGTCGGGCCCTCCCTGGGCCTGACCCGGGAGCTTCTGCAGGGTCTTTACTTTGCACCTTCAGTTGTTGCCTCCGCCATGCAGGGGGCCATCCATCTGGCGGCTCTTTTTCAGCTGGCCGGTTATTTCGTGACACCGGGCCCCCTGGAGGAACGGGGGGATATCGTGCAGCTGGTCAGGCTTTCCTCCCCCGAAAAGCTGGAGGTCTTCTGCCAGGCCATTCAGTCCGTATCCCCGGTCGATTCCTATGTGACCCCGGTGCCGGCCCCCATGCCCGGCTATGATTGCGATGTCATCATGGCGTCGGGTTCCTTCATCCAAGGGTCAACCATCGAGCTGTCGGCCGACGGCCCGCTGCGGGAACCTTTTGACGTCTTTGTGCAGGGGGGGCTGACCTTTGAAAATGCCCGGCTGGGAGCCATGAAAGCCCTGGAGGCGGTCAGGCGCCTCGAAAAAGGAGACCGGCATGGCTGATCCGAAAAAACAAAAACCGGCCGGCCGGCCGCCCGTCGCAGATGAACTGGGAGACCGGAGAGCCCGTGGCCGCCGCAGGAACAGGCTCAAGCTCCTGGCCCTGGCCGTTCTGGTCTTTGTCACCTTGATCGTGGCCGTCTGGACCATTGTCTTCATCCTGACTGCCGAAGAAGAAGAGATGCGCCTGTCTTTTCTGACCACGGGCAGCATCGACATCTCCTTCTCACAGTCGGTGGCTTTCCTGGATGACTCGGAGGCTGTGACGGCTCCCGTCAGCGGGATTCTGGTCCCGCTTGCGGCCAACGGGGAGCGGGTGGCCAAGGACGGGGACCTGGCCCTCCTGGTCCCCCAGGACCGGGCCTCGGATGCCCAGGCTTACAGGAGTGCTCTGGGCCGCTACCAGGCCCGGCTTCTCGTGGTCAGCGGTTTTGCCGATGAAGCTGTCAATCCCCAGCCCGTGTCCCCCGCCGACAGCCGGCTTAGGGAAGCCATCCTGGAGGTCATCCGCTCGGGCGGGGACGCGGATGTCCGAAGCATGGCCTATGCCGCCGAACATTTTCGCAATGCCCTGGAACGGGCCCGGTCGGAAACCGGCTTTTTTACTTACACGGATCCGGAGCTGAAAAGCCTGGACCAGGAGTGCCGGGACCTTCTGGCTATACTTGAAGGTGATCCCCGAACTGTCCGGCTGAACGCGCCTGCGGCAGGGGAGGTCAGCTTTGTCATCCGCAGCCCCTTTGTCAGTCTGGATCTGCCCAAACAGCACTGGGACAGGAATCCCCAGGGGAACATGGATGAACTGATCACGATCCCCGTGACCAGCCTGGACATGGCCTACCGGCTGGTGGAGGCCGGGGAGACCCTGGCGGCCATCAGGCGTTTCAGCGGACAGACGGCCGCCTTCTGGCTGCCGGAAGAATTGATCGGGGAACTTGGCATCTCCCAGGGCCAGCGACTGGATCTTCTGAAGGAAGACCAGGATCTGAATCTTTTGGACTGCAGTGTGACACGGACCGTCAAGACTTTGGACGGCCGCTGGTATTATCTGTCCTGTGAGGGCTATCCCGGCTATGACGCCCGCTTTGCCGCCCTGTCCCAGGTATCCGTCATCACGGGAAGTGTTAAGGGGCTGCGGGTTCCACTGACCGGCCTGGCTGAATTTGACCGGGAAGGGGAGAGCGGGAAACTCCGCATTGTTGTCGGGGGTGTTACAAAGACCGTCCCGGTCGACATCCTGGCCTGGGATGACCGCTATGCCATTATTGCTTCGCCGGAAGACAGCGGGAAAATCCTCAAGGAAGCAGATCTTTATGTGGTCAACCCCTGGACTGTAGAAGACGGTGTCCTGGTCGACTAGGAAGTGAGAGATACTCTGATTATGACTGATGAACGCAGAACTGCGATTGCTGCAAACCTTTTGCATATAAAAGAAGGCATCCGGCAGGCGGCCGCAAGATCCGGCCGTGCCCCTGAAGACGTGCGTCTGGTTGCTGTCAGCAAGAATTTCCCGCTCGAGGATGTGGCCCGGGCTATGGAAGCCGGTCAGACCCTCTTCGGGGAAAACAGGGTCCAGGAACTGCTGCCGAAAATGGAGGAAGCGGAGAAGATGGACCTTGCCTGTGAATGGCATATGATCGGGACCCTGCAAAGAAACAAGGTCCGCTTCCTTGCCGGCAAGGTCAGCCTGATCCACTCGGTGAACAGCCTTGGCCTTTTGAGCACCATTGACCGGCTGGCGGGTGACAGGGGCTTGGTTCAGGATGTCCTCCTGCAGGTCAATGTATCGGGGGAGGAGAGCAAGCAAGGCTTTTCGCCCTCCGAACTGCCGGCAATTCTGGAGGCTGCCCGCAAATTCGGCCACGTCCGCCTTTGCGGGCTTATGACCATGGCTCCTTTTTACGATGATCCGGAGGAGGCCAGGCGGGATTTCTCGGAGCTCCGGGAGTTTCGGGACCGGACGGTAGCCCGCGAGGGTCTGCCTTCTTTCACGGAACTGTCCATGGGAATGACCAACGACTATCTGCAGGCGGTTGAGGAGGGGGCCACCCTGGTCCGGATCGGCAGTGCCATATTCGGTTCCCGTATTTTTTGAAAGCATAGATATAACAGATATATGACAAAATGGTGACGGTTAACTGTATACATTGCAAGCATGCACGGCCGTACTTATAATAGACGGACAAGAGAAGCGGTCCGACGGGGCCGGCCTGAAGGGGGCGAGTTGCAGATATGAGTAATTTTCTGAATAAATTGTTCGGCAGAACGGACGACGGATACGACGATTACGATGATATGGAGGGCTATGACCTCTACGGCGACGAGGAACCCTACGTGCCTGAACGGGCACCGGCTCCCCGGGAAATCCGTCAGAAACGCACACCCGAACGGACCGTGCCCTTCCCTGCAGGAAAACCGGGCACCGACCATACGGTAGTCCTGGTTGAAGCCTTTGATATCGATACGGCCTGGCCGGTCTGCGACCATGTCAAGCAGGGCCGGACGGTCATCTGCAATACCGAGCGCCTGTCCCCGGATATCCGGATGCGCTTCCAGGATATCGTGTCGGGATCGGCTTATGCCATCGGCGGCCTGCTCCAGGCCGTCTCCCAGTTTATCTTTGTCTTTGCCCCTTCGACGACCAATATCGACTTCGATGACGGCCGTCTGGCCTTCAGCACCCTGCGCAATGCAGCCAAGGAACCCATGATGCCGGGACTGACCGGCGAACGCGACGGCTCCCGCTATGGCCGCTGATCGGGGAGAAGTGCCCGACAGCCGCGGCCGGGTCCTGATCGGACTTGATGTCGGCGGCAGCATTACCAAGATCATCGGCTTTGCCGACGGTCGCCTCCTTCGGGAGGCCCGGGTCCAGGCCGATGACCCGGTGGCATCCGCCTACGGTGCCCTGGGAAAATTCCTGACACTCAACAATCTGCTCCTGGAAGAGGTGGAAGCCATTCAGGCGACGGGGGTCGGTGCCTCCTATCTGGACGGCCACCTGCTGGAGTGCAAGACGGTTATTGTCCCTGAATTTGATGCCGTCGGTCTGGGCGGCCTGTATACGGCAGGGGTCGGCCGGGCCATTGTCGTCAGCATGGGGACGGGAACTTCCTTCGTCTATGCCGACCGGGAGGAGATCCGGCACATCATCGGATCGGGCGTGGGCGGGGGCTCTCTTTTAGGCCTGGCCCAGGTCATCCTCCATGTCCGGGATTTCCAGAACATCGGCCAGATGGCGGCCAGGGGCGACCTGCACCAGGTCGACCTGTCCATCGGCGATATCTCCCGCTACGATATCCCTGGTCTTTCAGCCGATACCACAGCCTCCAACTTCGGCAAGGTGGGCGACCAGGCGACTCCCCAGGACCTGGCCTTGGGTATTGTCAATCTTGTTTTTCAGTCGGTGGGGACCGACGCTGTACTGGCCGCCCGCCTGGAAGGTGTGGAGACCATTGTCTTTACAGGCAACACGCTGGGAGTGCCCCAGGGCCGGGATGTCCTTGAGGGTTTTGCCAAATTGTATTCGATCGATATCCTGGTGCCGGACAATGCGGAGTATGCGACCGCCATCGGTGCCGCCCTTTACCGGCCGGAATAACAAAACGCCGCATCAAGCGGCGTTTCGTCTGACAAGATATTTCATTAATCACATTCTATTTGCCCTTCAGATAGGCGTCGATGGAAGCGGCCGCTTTTTTCCCGGCCCCCATAGCCAGGATGACAGTGGCAGCGCCCGTCACGGCGTCGCCGCCGGCCCAGACTCCGTCCTTGCTGGTCTTCAGGGTCTCTTCGTCGACGATAATACCGCCCCAGGACTGGCATTTCAGGTCTGAGGTGGTCTCCCGCAGGAGGGGGTTGGGGGACTGGCCGATGGCCACGATCACGGTATCCAGGTCCAGGCTGAAGTCAGAATCGGGGATGGGAACCGGCCGGCGGCGGCCGGATGCATCCTCTTCGCCCAGTTCCATCCGGCTGCAGCGCATGCCGGTGACCCAGCCCTCCTCATTGCCGGTGATTTCAAGCGGGTTGGAAAGAAGACGGAAGATGATGCCTTCCTCCCGGGCGTGCTCGACTTCCTCTTTGCGGGCCGGGAGTTCTTCCTCGGAGCGCCGGTAGACGATGTAGACTTCGTCGGCCCCCAGCCGCTTGGCAGACCGGGCAGCGTCCATGGCCACGTTGCCGCCGCCGACGACGGCCACCTTTTTGCCGATGGTCACGGGGGTAGCGGAATCCGGCCAGCGCCAGGCCTGCATGAGGTTCACCCGGGTCAGGAATTCGTTGGCCGAATAGACCTGGTTGAGATTCTCACCCGGGATGCCCATGAAGGAGGGGAGACCTGCCCCGCTGCCGATGAAGACAGCCTCGAAGCCTTCTTCTTCAAAGAGTTCATCCAGGGAATGGATGCGGCCGATGACCCGGTCGCATTCAATTTTGACGCCCAGGGCCCGGAGCTGATCGATTTCGGTCTGGACCAGAGACTTGGGAAGACGGAATTCGGGAATGCCGTACATGAGGACGCCGCCTGCCACATGCAGGGATTCATAGACGGTCACTTCATAACCCCGGCGGGCCAGATCCCCGGCGCAGGCCAGGCCGGAGGGGCCGGAGCCGACGATGGCGACCCGGCGGCCGTTGGATTCCGGTTTTTCGGGCAGCTCATCGACATTGGAAAAATGCCAGTCAGCCGCAAAGCGTTCCAGGCGGCCGATGCCGACGGGCTCGCCCTTGATACCCCGGACACAGACCAGCTCACACTGGTTCTCCTGGGGGCAGACCCGGCCGCAGACGGCGGGCAGGCTGTTGGTCAGGAGGATGGTCTGGTAGGCACCTTCGAAATCCCCCTCCACAATATGATTGATGAAGTCAGGGATGGCGATGTTGACAGGGCATCCTCCCACGCAGGGCCGGTGCCGGCACTGCAGGCATCGGGTGGCTTCCTCCATGGCCATCTCAACGGTATAGCCCAGGGTGACTTCGCTGTAATTCTTGTTGCGCACCAGAGGTTCCTGCTCCGGCATGGGGGTCTTTTCCGGGGCCATGTTGGTCTTGTACTTAGCCATAATGCACCTCCCCGGTCACCCGGCAGCGGTGGAGTTTCAACTCCTCCTCCCGGTCGTAGGCCTCCTGCT
>DUUZ01000079.1 GCA_012841255.1 Clostridiaceae bacterium | reverse complement strand
CTTAGCACCGTGCAGACGGATCCGCCCGCCCTTGATCTCCCCCAATATCGTAGATTAAAAGAACGAATCTTCTTCCGTAATATTTACAATAACCGGCAACCTGCCCATATCAACCATCCGCCTGAAGCCCTATAATCATAAAGAAGTTTAATTATTGACAGAAGAGAATGTACCCTCGAAGGTGTTGACATGCAGTTACAATTTGAAAATATTAATAAATACTTCGGCGATTTCCATGTTCTGAAGGATGTTTCCTTTACCGTCCGATCCGGCCAGATCTTTGGTTTTCTGGGGAGGAACGGGGCCGGCAAGACAACCGCCATCCGGATCCTCATGGATGTCTTCAAATCCGACCAGGGGAAGATCCTCCTGGATGGCCGGGAGTTCAGCAGAACGGATCATGTCATCGGTTATCTTCCCGAGGAGCGGGGCATGTACTCCAAAACAACGGTCAAGGACCAGCTGGTCTACTTCGCCATGCTCCGGGGAGCCAAAAGACAGGATGCCCTGGAGTCAGTCCTCTACTGGACCAAACGCTTTGAGATCGATGAATATCTTGAACGGAAGCTTGAAACCCTGTCCAAGGGAAATCAGCAGAAGGTCCAGATCACCCAGGCCTTCCTGAATGAGCCCTCCATCCTTATTCTGGATGAACCCTTTTCAGGCCTGGACCCCCTGAATGCCCAACTTTTCCAGGAAGCCCTGACCGACTATATTTCCGAAGACCGGATCATCATCTTCTCCAGCCACCAGATGAGCTATGTCGAAACCTTCTGTGACGACATCGCCATCATCGACCGGGGGGAGATCATCCTGGCCGGTACTCTGGAGGACATCAAAGAAAAAGAGAGCAGGGGCTACTACCATATCGGCGTCACCGGGGGTGAGCTTGATCCGCTGCTGGCCGATCTTGCGATCCCCTTCAGCAAAGAAGACAGCCATTACCTCCTGGAACTGGGTAAGGAGGAAGCCGTCGGCAGGCTCTTGCAGGCGGTCATGGAGAGCCGCCTGAAGCTGCAGCTCTTCGCCCCCTACCGTCCCTCCCTCCATGAGATCTTCATTAGCAAGGTGGGTGAAGCCAATGAATAATCTAGCGACTGTTTTCAACTTTGAGTTCCGTGAACTGATCAAAAAAAGAGCCCTGATCATCTCCACCCTGATCATTGCCCTCATCTTCCTGGCCATCACCTCCATCCCCAGGATCATGGCCCTCTTTGGTACGGATACAGATACCGCCCCGGAACCCGCCTCAATGACGGTGGCCTTCCAGGACGGCGATCTTGAAAAATTCTTCACCGGCAAGATGGGCGACGCAATTTTCACAGATAAGACACTGGAGGAACTCAAGGCCGACATTGATGCCGGAGATCTGGATATCCTCTATTACGTGACTTCACGGACCTCCTACACCGTCATTCAAAAGGATGCGGGAAGCTTCTATGACGACTATGAATTTACAAGCCTTCTCCTGGCTATCAACAAGGACCAGGCTCTGATCGACAAGGGCATCAAGCCGGAGGATGTCCGGGAAGCAGAAAATATCCAGATCCAGGTGGAATTTGAAGCACTGGGAAAAGACGGCCAGGGATTTTTCATCGGCTATGTCTTCCTCTTCGGCATGTATATGCTGATCCTGAGCTACGGCCAGCTGGTCGCTTCGTCAGTTGCCAGGGAAAAAGACAGCCGGACCATGGAGCTCCTGATCACCAGCACAAAACCCAAGACCCTGATCGTGGGCAAGGTCCTGGCAGCCGGCCTGGTCGGCGTCATCCAGGTCCTGGTCATCTCGCTTTTCATTCTGGCCGGATTCAACCTGAACAAGTCCCTCTACCCGCCCGAACTTGTTTCCATGATCAATACCAGCATCAGCCCGGATGTCCTGATTGTCTATATTATCTTCTCTCTTCTGGGTTACCTGCTCTATCTCTTCATTTACGCGGCCCTGGGCTCCCTGGTTTCCAAAATGGAGGATCTGAGTGCGTCCATCACATCGGTGACCATCATCTTCGTCATCGCCTACCTGGTGGCCTCCACGGGCATGACAGCACCGGACATGTCGATCGTGCGGATCAGTTCCTACATCCCCTTTGTGTCCCTGTTCACAACACCCATCCGTTACATGCTGACCTCGGTCAGGGTGATCGAGCTTGTCGCATCCCTTTTGATCATGTCCCTTTCGACCCTGGGAATTGCCGCCCTGTCCATCTACATCTACCGGCAGGGTTCTTTAAACTACGGAAATAAGATGTCCCTGATCCGGACAGTGAAGACCTTGTTTAGAAAGAATGACAACGCTTTATAGAATTAAAGAAACTACAGACGACTGATCTGAAACCAAAAGATTCGGCCCCGGTCCGGGCCGTGGCCGAATATTGGTCCTGCCAAGCCAGTTCTTTCAGCCTGGAGCTGATCTTCACGTAGTCCAGCTGATTGATATGGAGTTTGTGTTCGTGTCTTTCGATTACCTGCATCGTTCTCCCTCCTTCGAAGCCGATACTAAAAGAGGGAACTGAAGAACTGCTGTTGTCTGTCTGAATTTTGCGTGAATTGTGGCGCAGATAAACTGTCGGCTCGCGAGACGCCAGTTGACCTTGCCTTGTCAGGGGTTAAAAAGCGAAAGTCTAAGCGGTCATTGCGGTAAGAGGCACAACATAGACCCCATCTTTTCTTATATAAGCAGCTCCAGTCAAACCGCAAATGACACATAATACCTTGGGGGGGACGCCCCCTTCCGCCCGGATACTGTCCCTGATTCTTATGAGAGATTCTGCTGCATCATCAATCTGGTGTGCTCCCAATTTAATCTCAAATGCGCACCAGTTCCCATCTTCCAGTTCCAGCACTGCATCAATCTCGCGATTGGCATAGTCCTGATAGTGGTAAAGGTGTGCTCCGAAAGCGTCCGCATAGATTCGAAGATCCCTGATCGCCAAGGCCTCAAATAGAAGCCCAAGGGTTCGAAGATCCCCGATCAGTTTTTCTTCTGTCGCATTGAGTAAGGCCGCTGCCAGCGATGGATCTGTAAAATGCCGCTTTGAGGCCTCTTTCAGACGGGTTGCCGATCGGATGTTACTCGAAAATGCTTCCTGGTTCTCAATCAGAAATAGGCGCATAAAGAGATTCATATAACTGGTGATCGTAATAGCGGAAAGAGCGTCACCATCTTCTTCTCTGATATTCCGCCCAAGTGTCCGCATTGAAGCCGTCGTACTTTCATGTCTTGCCATTGAACGCAATAACAACTCCATTTTTCGTGTATCGCGGTGGATGCCCTCCATCCGGTAAATATCGTGATTAATAATTTGGTTCAGATATTCTCTCGGCACCATGGCAGCCTCGGCAGGACCAAGTCCCAAACTCCCTGGCCATCCCCCCCGGATAATAAGCCTGACAAGTTCCCTCAAATCGGGCCGGCTGAAGCTGAGATTCCTAAAATCTTCCCGGCAAATCGCTTCGAGGGAAATATCCTGACTTGAATCTTTGGATTCGGCCAATGACATCGGCCGCATGCGCAGACTTGCGATTCTCCCTGCCCCGCTATGTATAATTCCGCTCCGAACCGGCGCCGTTGAACCGGTCAGGATGAACTGACCTTTCTTCGCCCTCCGGTCGACTTCGTGCCGGACCGCATCCCATAGGTGGGGTGCCTCCTGCCATTCATCAATTAGTCTGGGAGTTTCACCAGAAAGGACAAGTTCAGGCGAGAGTTCCGCCAAACTTCTGTTCTGGAAATTCCCGGCAGGATCATCCAGGAAGAGACTGCTCTTGCTAAAGTGCAAAGATGTACGCGTTTTACCCGTCCACTTAGCGCCTTCTATAGAAACAGCACCGAACGTTCTCAGATACATCTCGACTTTTTTATCAATCAAGCGCGGAAGATAAACATGCTTGCCCACTTTGACCTCCATGCACATCGAATTTCTACTATGCCATATTTCTCATTTCCATTATATTATATTCTCCATTTGCACTATAGCATAATTCTTACTCTCACTATGTCATATTATGGCATTCAAAGCACACGGACCTGAACCTGAAATGGGTGAAAGAAAGAGAGGCCTTCTATTTCGAGAAAGCCTCCCTTTCGTAATTCTTTACCAGGATTTTCCTGTGTTCTCGAATTTCTCTTTCTACATTCCCTTATAGAAAGGATAATTCTCCTCTTCGATCTGCTCCAGGGAGGGCATGGGGAAGAACTTCTCATTCTTTGTATCCATGAACATGAGGCCCCGAGTGATGGAACGGTAGGACTGGCGGGCCAGGACATTGTGCATGGCCAAGCCCTTGGACAGGCTGTCCGGCTTGGATTCCATATCCAGGATGGCATCCCGGAGCTTGGCCGGGTGGATGCCGACGATGGGCGAGGGTGCAAAGGGGTTCTGCTGGAAACGGTCCATGAAGTTGGCCAGGTCGAAGTTCATGAGCATGTAAAAAAGTCTGGGGACACTTAAGAGCGGATGTCCCCCCGTAAAGTACTTGCCGTAATCGTGCATATCCAGTCGGGAGAGGGAGATCATGTGAAGGGGAGAAACCTCGACGAAGATGTTGAAGCCCTTCAGTTTCTCAGGCTGAACATAGGGCCCCTCCTGGAGCTCCAGGAAGGTTCCGTCGGGATTCCCCAAATAGAGGGTTTGGATGGCGTCAATCTCCACGTGTTCCAGAACCCTGTAGCCTGCGACATACTGGGTCGCCTTGGGCCGTCCGTCGGGGTGGGCGACCAGCCCTTTCATGGCCTGATCAATCAGGAGGAAAGGATCCCTGTAATTGATATCCAGCTCTGCGAAGATCATCTTGCCTTCGTAATAACTGGTGGACCCGTAGCTGTAGCGGACGACAAAATCCTTGGGAGGAAGCTGGGACAGGATCAGGGCCTCGGTCGGATAAAGAACCATGTACATGTGGGATTCATATTGCTGCATTACTCATACCTCCGGATTAAAGCAGGGGAGCGATGACCAGGGAGACCATGGCCATCAGCTTGATAAGAATATTCAAAGAGGGGCCGGAGGTGTCCTTGAAGGGGTCTCCGACGGTGTCACCGACAACTGCGGCATTGTAGGCTTCCGTGTTGCTGTGGGTCGCGTCATCGGCCTCAATGGTCTTTTTGGCGTTGTCCCAGGCACCGCCCGCATTGGACATGAAGATGGACAGGCAGACACCTGAAATAGTGGAGCCGACCAGGAGGCCCAGAAGCATTTCCTTGCCTCCCAGAAAACCGATCAGGACCGGTGCCATAAGGGCCAGGATGGCCGGGAAGAGCATCTCTTTCAGGGCCGACTTGGTGCTGATGTCGACGCAGCGGCCATAATCGGGTGTGTCATCACCCGTCAGAATGCCGGGCATCTCCCGGAACTGGCGGCGGACCTCATTAATCATCTCAAAGGCCGACTTACCGACTGCATTCATGGTCAGGGCTGAAAAGAGGAAGGGAATGACGGCACCGATGAAGGTGGCCACCAGGACAAAGGGGTCGGCGATTTCCGCAATGGCAATCCCCGAAGCCTCCTTATAAGAGGAAAACAGGATAATGCTGGTCAGGGCTGCCGAACCGATGGCGAAGCCCTTGCCGATGGCGGCCGTCGTATTGCCGACGGCGTCCAGCTTATCTGTGATCTCGCGGACCCGCGAGGGGAAGTGGGCCATCTCGGCCAGACCCCCGGCATTATCTGCGATGGGGCCGTAGGCATCAACGGCCAGCTGGATGCCCAGCGTAATCAGCATGCCGGTGGAGGCGATGCCGATACCGTAAAGACCGCCCGTGAGAAAGCTTCCGAGGACAGCCAGGCCGATCACGATCACGATGGGGAAGGTGCTGGTCATGCCGACACTGATCCCGCTGATGATATTGGTGGCAGAGCCCGTTTGGCTGGCTTTGACCAGCATGTCCACGGGCCGGCGGCCGGTCCCCGTGTAGTATTCGGTAATCTGGCCCACGATAACTCCGGCCAGCTGGCCGATGGCGGTCGCCCCGATCAGATGCCAGCGGCCCATGTTGGACCCGGCACCAAAGGTATCCTCTCCGACCAGAACATTGAAGAGGACCAGAACCAGGACAAAGGCGACACCCGAAGCGATGAAGCTCCCCTGATTCAGGGCCCTTTGCGGGTCAGCACCCTCCCGGATGCGGACAAAGAAAGTCCCGATAATAGAGGCCAGGACACCCAGGCCGGAGATCAGGAGAGGCAGGAAGAGGAGCTTGATCTTCAGTTCCAGATCCGCTCCGGGGACGGTCACCGCCAGGATCATGCAGCCCACGATAGAGCCGACGTAGGATTCAAAAAGGTCAGCTCCCATGCCGGCTACGTCACCGACGTTGTCACCGACATTGTCGGCGATGACGGCCGGGTTGCGCGGATCATCCTCCGGGATGCCTGCTTCTACCTTGCCGACCAGATCGGCCGCCACGTCTGCCGCCTTGGTGTAGATCCCGCCGCCGACCCGGGCAAAAAGAGCGACGGAGGAAGCGCCAAGCGAGAAGGCCGTACACATGGGCAGGATGCTGCTTGCGAGAACTGTTTCGTCAATATGGGCAAAATGGCTCCAGGCGAAGAGGAAAACCGCGAAAAGGCCGACCAGGGCCAGACCGACCACAGTCATGCCCATAACCGAACCGCCTGTAAAGGCAACCCGTAAGGCGGCATTCAGCCCGTGATCCTTGGCCGCCTGGGTTGTCCGTGCGTTGGCGCGGGTGGCCACCCGCATCCCGAAAAACCCGGCCAATGAAGAAGCCAGAGCCCCCAGCAGGAAGGCCAGAGCCTGGAATTTCATGAAGCCTGTATTGGCAAAGAACAAGGCCACCGACACCAGAACAACAAAAGGCAGCAGGAAGATGTATTCCCTGCGTAAAAAAGCCATGGAGCCGTCAGCGATATGCTGACTGATCTCCAGGAGTTTTTTGCTGTAGACCTCCTGGCCGCTGACCCAGCGTGAACGTACAGCCGCAAACATCAGGGCCAGGAGCCCGCTTGCGAAAATGGAGAACAAGAGTTTAAGTTCCATTGTCCAACCCCAATTCATTAAATTTCTTTTGTTTAGAGTATACCCGAACACCGGACGATGTTGACCCGTAAAGCTGAGATGCAAGATCCTGGCTGGACGCTTTCCGACTGTCGGGCAAAAAGCCATGTTCTCATGCCTATCTTAATTTTTCCCGGATCTGGAAGTCTCTATATTTCTAGCAGTTCAGCGGCAGTATCGTGGCAGATCGTGATCGAATATGTTGGGATGCTGGCAGAAAAGAGGTGGATTTATGAAGCTTCAGGCAAGTGAATCCGTTGAATTGAAAGCAGAGTACACTCCGGCAGTCAAAAAGGAAGTCGTTGCTTTTGCAAATTCCAAGGGCAGTGTCGTTTATATCGGTGTAGCCGACGACGGAGAGGTCATCGGTGTCGGGCATGCAGATTTCGTCATGGACCAGCTTTCTTCTGCCATCCGGGATGGCATCCGTCCGGACGTCTCAATGTTTACAGATATCGAATTATTAAAGATCGAAGATAAACCGGTCATCAAACTGACCATCCATCAAGGGAGCAAACGTCTCTACTATCTATCGGAAAAAGGCTTGCGTCCATCGGGAGTCTACCTGCGAACAGCACCGCTTCGGCGCCCGCTTCTGAAGACGCCATCCGTACTATGATCAAAATAACAGACGGTGATTCATTTGAAATGAACCGGTCATTGGATCAGGATCTGACCTTCCATGCCTTGACGGCGGAACTGGAAAAAAGAGAACTGGCATTCCCTGATACCCAGATGAAGAATCCTGGAATGATGACCTCCGACAGGATCTATACCAATATGGCGCTCCTTGTTTCTGATCAGTGCCGACACTCGATCAAAATGGCCGTTTTCCAGGGTCATCAGAAAACAGTTTTTAAAGACCGGAAAGAACTGACAGGCTCCTTGTTCACTCAGCTTGACGCCGCCTATCGCCTGATCGATTTCTACAATGGAGACAAGGCCTGCTTCCATGGCCTTGTCAGGACAGATAGCCGGGATTATCCGGAAGATGCCTTGAGGGAGGTTTTGCTGAATGCCCTTGTCCACAGAGATTATTTCTTCAGTGGCAGTACTTTAATGCACATTTATTCATATAGATTGGAAGTCATTTCTTTGGGCGGCTTGGTTCCCGGTCTCTCTTTGGAAGCTCTTATGATGGGGGCGTCGCAATCGCGAAATGAAAAACAGGCTGCTCCTTCTACCGGCTGAAATTAATTGAAAGTTACGGGACTGGTATAAGCAAGATTCTCGCTTCTTACAAAGATACCGGTATGACTTCCGTTTTTACGAGTGCAGAAGGTGCATTCAAAGTAACACTGCCCAACATCAATTGGACATCTGCCGAATTTCAACGGGAATATCTGTTCGTTGAAGATGCCTCCTCGAATATGGAAGATCGATTCCTGGCTGTCATCGATCTCTTCAGCAAAAAAGAGAAATCCGCAGGAAGGATGTCGAAGAATTTCTGGGGGTAGGCACAACGCATGCTGTCAATACCCTGAAGGACATGCTGGAGCAAAAACTCCTCATCCGGATCGGGAAGGGCAAAAATACAAGGTATCTGAAAAATCCACACGGAGAATCTGATGGTCAGACCTCCCTATTAATCCTGCAAACGGAAAAGGCTGCCGTCCGTCACACTGGACAGGCTGGTAAAGAGGGGGGAGGACCGGTCGGCATCAAAGATCCAGTCATCGGAAGCTTGTTTAAAGACGTAGGTATATTCATCATCCCAGGTTCTCAAAACCAAAAACTCCCCATCTATGGCGTACTGGCCTCGCAGCTGAAAACTGACCAGGGGAGACATGGAGAGGCGAAAGTCCCCGTTATCTAAGAGGGAAAAAGAAGCAACGTCTATTGGCTCTCCTCCCTGGTAGCGGTAGGAGTGAAGCAGATGGACCCCTTCCCCAAACCATTCGGACTCCGGTCCTGGCTGCACGGATTCTGCAATGTAGGCATCATAAAGAGAGCAGTCCTGGATGTCGGCTTTTCTCACCTCAACCGCTAAAAACCAACCGGTCATCACAGCGTCGCCTGCGGCGGCCTGGAGATGACGGATGGCAAAGCGGAGCTCTTCCCCTTCTATAAGGGCATCCTGCACCTCAAAGCGGTCGGCATTGTTCCCTGCAAACAGGTAAGCAATAAAAAGGGTATGGTCCTGGAAATAATCTTCTGTATAGACTCTTGCCTGTCTGGAGAAAGAACCTGTGTCGGGGTCATCCATGTCAAAGTCGCAGAAAGCCGACATGTCCTTGTAGAAGGCATCGAAGTCCGCCCGACTGTCCAGCATGACCAGGGGGATCAGATAATTAAGATAACCGAATCTCCCCTCATTGCCGCGGTTGCTGGCCCGCTCGACCATGGCCTGGTAGCCGGCTTCGGAGCAGCCGACCTGGAAGGCGGAAGCCTGGTAATCCACTTCCGAGCTTGTAATTGGTTCGTAAAGGGGAGGAGGATCGGAATCCCCCTCCATCGCCAGCCGTCCGTCCAGGAGAATAAGTTGGCCTCTTTCCAGGATTTCTTCCTCCCTATAGGGACGCTTGGCTGCAAAGAGAAGATCCCCCTCCATGTAAAGGCTGTAATCGCAAATCATCCGGTTCCAAAGGGAGTAGATTTGCCTGTTGGCATAGTCATAAACCAGCACATGGGTATCTACAATCCCGGAGCCGAAGCTGACCGTCGAGCATAGTTCCGGTTTGCCGTCTCCGTTCAAATCGCAGAAGAATGTGTTCCAAATCGGCATACCCAGGAAAAGTGTCTCTGTTTCCCCATTCGTAATGGCTTGGACCTCACCCGGTTTCCAGCGGAAGGTCACCTCCGGAAATTCAGGAATGCTGGTTTCAAGTTGCTTTTCCCAATCCAGGTTATCTGAAGAATAGTAATCCACCCATTTCACAGCTGAGCTTATTGGGTCCCGTGGATCCGTTTCTCCTGATGGAATGCTAACCCCGTCCGTATCACTTGGGGTCGAAGGGAGCGGATCCTTGGGGTTGGTCAGGAAGCAGACAGCCAGGATAATCGAAAGGATGACAGCAAGCAGGATGACCCAGAAGGCAGGCCTCTTGTAATTCAAGACCGTCCGGATCCGCTCCTTAAGGCCGACCTCCCCGAAGGCCAGGGGACAGACCATGACCGACCGATGGGGGATGCTGAAACTTAGGAGAAGCTCGGAATAAATAATCCTTTCTTCTCTCTCCATGGTCCGGATAACTTTCTCGTCACAAGCCAGTTCGATATCCCGGCAAAGGAGGAGATAGGCCAGCCAGGTGAGGGGATTAAACCAATAGACGGCAAGAAGTGAAAAACCCAGGGGCTTCCACAAGTGGT
>DUUZ01000078.1 GCA_012841255.1 Clostridiaceae bacterium | reverse complement strand
GGGCAGCTCCCCGCCTGCCAGTTCATGAAGCCGGCGGATCTGATCCAAAATTGCCGCCGGCACCTCAAGACCCAATGCTTCCAGGACGTTCCGCCCGAATTTATAGGGGCTGGCCGTGCTGACCACCAGGGCGGGAGAATCCAGGGGTCTTGCCCGGGCACTGGCAAGGGCCACGGCCGTATGCGGGTCGATTAAATACCCCCAATCCGCAAAGGTCTCGCGGATGGTCCTTTTGACCTCTTCTTCCGATGTCCATCCGGCGGTTAAATCCAGGGCTTCCCGATCAAAATGGAAATGGCCCTCCCCTTGAAGCTCCTCCATCAGGAAAGAAACAAGTCTGGCATCCCCCGAAAGCAGATGCAGATAACGCTCCATATTGCTGGCCGTCAGGATGTCCATGGAAGGCGAACTGGTTTTCACCAGTTCCCGGCGGGCATCGTAATGGCCGCTTTTCAGAAAATCAAAGAGAACCCGGTTGCTGTTGGAGACCAGGCGGATCTCGCCCAGAGGAAGTCCCATAGCCTTGACATAGCGGGCAGCCAGAACATTGCCGGCATTGCCGGCCGGGACGATCACGGACAGGGGCTGGCCATAACGGGGCCGGGTCCGGAAATAGGCCTGGATATAGTAGACCATCTGAGGGATCAGGCGGCCTATATTGATGGAATTGGCGGAGGTCAGGCGGAGGGAATGGCGGTCCAGTTGCATAAGAAAGTCCTGCTTTCGCATCAGCTTCTTGACTTCTCTTTGACAGTCATCGAAATTCCCCATCAGTGCGAACGCCTGGACGTTAGGATGACTTTTCGTCAGCATCTGAATCTCCTGCAATTCACTGACTCCGCCATCCGGGTAAAAGACCGCAAGCAGGCTGTCTTCAGTGCCTTCAAAGGCTGCCATAGCGGCCTTTCCCGTGTCTCCCGAAGTTGCTGTCAGGATCAGGAAACGCTCCCGGATCCCCTGAACCTTGCGGGCCTGGGAGAAGAGATGCGGAAGTGCCTGCAGGGCAATATCCTTGAAGGCCAGGGTGGGACCATGCCATAATTCCAGAATTTGAATGCCCTTTTCCAGGGAATGGAGAGTGGCAACAGCCGGGTCATCGAAATTGTCCCCGTAACTTTTTTCTACAATGTCCCGGATGGCCGCCCGGGAGAAGTCCGTCAGGAAGATGGCGAAAAGTTCTTCAGCGGTCTCCTGGAAACGATGTCCCTGCCAGTTCTGAAAAGGAATTTGAGGAAGGATTTCCGGAACGAAAAGGCCGCCGTCAGGCGCGATCCCGGAAAGAATCGCCTGGGAAGCGGATACGGTCACATGGTCGGATCTTGTGCTTCGGTAACGCATGGGAATCACCTCTTTTCCGGAAGTATAGCAGTCAGCCGGCGTCAGAAAACAGAGTGGATGAGAAAAATGTAGAACAAAGTGCCCCCTGCAACCGGCAGGATCATGCCCTTCTTCCACCAATAAAGGCCGGCGGTCGCAAGGAGGGCCAGGATTTCCGGCAGTCCCCGGCTGCCGGAAGTCAAAGAGACGCCCCGTAGCGAATAGACCAGGAGCATGGCAAAGACAGCAGAGGGCAGGGCCCGGCCCAGATATCGGATGAAACCGGGGACCGGACGCCTGTCCGAGAAAAGAAGGAAGGGCAGG
>DUUZ01000077.1 GCA_012841255.1 Clostridiaceae bacterium | reverse complement strand
GGCGGGAGCCTTCCGGCCCCGTCATATAGCCCGCAATTTGGATGCCGCTGTCTCGGCCTTCCAAAGCCTGCATGGCTCCGGCCGCCTCCTGGCCGAAGACGGCATAGATGGCACTTAAAAGATCATTATCGCCCGGAGTATAGAGGATCTCTTTTCCGTCTTCCTTCCGATCCAGGCGGAAGGAGACGTCGGGCCGGGTCAGGGCCATTTTACCTGCCAGATCAGCCAGAGCTCCGGCTTCCGAAGCATCGGTCCGCAAAAACTTATAGCGGGCGGGTGTATTAAAGAAGAGATCCCGGCAGATGACTGCCGTCCCCGGTGCCATGCCCAGGGGCCCTTCGAAGGTCTTTTCACCCCCTTCGATGACAATTCGGGTACCGGCCTCATCCTCCCGCCTTCGCGTCCGAAGCTCCAATCTTGAGACCGAGGCGATGGACGGCAGGGCCTCTCCCCGAAAACCCATGGTTTGGATGTCAAATAGATCGTCAGTGGTCACAAGCTTGCTGGTCGCATGGCTTTCAAGAGAGAGAAGGGCATCCTCCCGGGACATGCCGGAGCCGTCATCCTCCAGGGAGAAGAGCTTGATGCCGCCGCTCTCCATGCTCATCCGGATGATGGAGGCGCCGGCATCCAGGGCGTTGTCAATCAGTTCCTTGGCGACTGATGCCGGCCGTTCGACGACCTCGCCTGCCGCGATACTGTTAATAGTCTGCCGGTCCAGCCGGTGAATCCGGGTCATCCGTTGCCTCCCTGTCTTTTGCGCCGGGAGGCCAGTTCCTTCAGATCCATCAGGAGGCTGAAGGCCTCAACCGGCCGCATATTGTCGACATCTGCGGCCTCCAGGCGGTCGATGATCTCATCGGCGGTCCGGACTGACTGGGCCCCGCTGAAAAGATCCTGCTGGCCGTCCATGACCCGGGCGCGGGCCCGGACCACAGCCCTTTTGTCGTGGCCGGTCCGCTCCAGATGGGCCATGATCTCCCGGGCCCGGTCCACGACCGATTCGGGGACGCCGGCCAGTTTGGCCACATCGATCCCGTAGCTCTCATCGGCTCCGCCCGGTTTGACCTGATGCAGGAAGACAATCTCCCCGTCCTTTTCGGTCACGTCGACATGGCAGTTGAAGACTCCGGGCAGCTTATCGCCCAGGTCGATCAATTCATGGTAGTGGGTTGCAAAAAGCGCCCGGGCTCCCAGGAGCTGCGGATCAGAGATATACTCCATGACCGACCAGGCAATGGACAGGCCGTCGGCCGTCCCCGTTCCCCGTCCGATTTCATCCAGGATCAGGAGGCTCTCCGGTGTCGCCTGCTCCAGGATGGCGGCCATCTCGCTCATCTCCACCATGAAGGTGGACTGGCCGCCTGCCAGATCGTCCGAAGCCCCCACCCTTGTCATGATCCGGTCGGCGATCCCGATGACTGCGCTGTCGGCCGGGACATAGCCTCCGATCTGGGCCAGGAGAACCATAATAGCGGTCTGCCGCATGAAGGTGGACTTGCCGGACATGTTGGGGCCGGTCAGGATCATGGCCCGCTTTTCAAGGCCGTCCATGTCCAGGTCATTGGCCACAAATTCACCCCGGCCTGAAAGCATCTGCTCCACCACGGCATGGCGGCCGCCCCGGATATGCAGCGAACGGTCTTCCCGGATTTCAGGCCTGCAGTAGTTTTGCCGGCCGGCAATATCTGCCAGGGACAGGAGGACATCCAGCCGGGCCAGGGCCCGGGCGGTCTCCTGCAGCTCCGGCAGATGTCCCGCCACCTCTGTACGGATGGCCGTGAAGAGTTCGTATTCCAGGGATTTTCTCTTCTGGTCGGCACCCAGGATCTTGTCTTCCTTCTCCTTCAGTTCCTCGGTAATGAAACGCTCAGAATTGACCAGGGTCTGCTTTCTGACAAAATGTTCGGGGACTTTATCCAGCTGACTCCGGGATACTTCGTAGTAGTAGCCGAAGACCCGGTTGTAGCCGGCTTTCAGGTTCTTGATGCCCGTAGCCTCCCGCTCCTTGGATTCGAGTGAAAGGATATAGTCCCGGCCGTGGGTGGTGGCCTCGGTGTACTCATCGACCTCCCGGTTGAAACCGGCCCGGATGATGCCGCCTTCTGTAATGAGGAGGGGCGGATCGTCGGCCAGAGCCTCTTCCAGAAGTTTTTGCAGATCCGGCAGGCTGTGAACAGCGGAAGCGATGCCCAGGAGGCCCGGATGCTCTTCTTTCGAAAGCAGATCCTTGAGCCGGGGCAGCCGCTCCAATACGTTCCGTAAGGCCACCAGGTCCCGGGGTGTCACCGTGGAAGATGCAATCCGGCCGGACAGACGCTCGATGTCATAAAGGCCGGTCAAAGCCTCCTGGAGCGACTGCCTGAGAATGAAGCCTTCTAAAAGTGCCCCTACGGTGGACTGCCGCGCCAGGATTCTTTCCTTGTCGATCAGGGGCTGCTCCAGCCAGGCCCGAAGGAGCCGGCTGCCCATGCTGGTCTTGGTCCGGTCGATGGCCCAAAGGAGGCTGCCTCTTCTTTTTCTGTCCCGGATGGTTTCAACCAGCTCCAGATTGGCCCGGGTGGACCGGTCCAGAAGCATATAGTCACGCAGGACATAAGGGACGATCCGGCCGATCTGGCCGGGGCTTGTCTTTTGGGTCTCCTCCAGATAATAAAGGAGGGCGGCAGAAGCCCTGGGCCAAAGAAGCTCGGAACTCGTAAACTTGAGCTTCCGTTCCCTGGCCGCATCGAGAGAGAATACCTCATCGGGCAGGACGGTGAAGGTGATCTGCCTGCGTTCGGCATACTGGGAAAAGACCTTATCCGCGGCCAGTTTCCCGTTGATGACGAATTCCACCGGCGACAGGCGGGAAAGCTCATCGAAGAGCTGGGCCCGGGCCTGGCTGGACAGCATTTCAGTTGTTTCGAAATGGCCGGAGGCCAGGTCACAGGCGGCCAGGCCATAGGCGCCTCCCAGTTCGACGACGGCACAAATGTACTGATAGGAGGCGGAATCGATGGCGTCGGGATCCGTCTGCGTTCCCGGTGTCAACACCCGCACCACATCCCGCTCCACCAGTCCCTTGGCCTTCGCCGGGTCTTCGGTCTGATCGCAGATGGCCACCTTGAAGCCCCGGCTCAAAAGGCGCTTGATGTAGTTGTCGGCCGCGTGATGGGGAACGCCGCACATGGGAGCCCGTTCATCCAGGCCGCAGTCCCGGCCGGTCAGGGCCAGCTCCAGTTCCCGGGCGGCGGTCAGGGCATCATCAAAGAAGAGCTCGTAGAAGTCGCCCAGGCGGAAGAAGATGAGGCAGTCGGGATACTTGTCCTTCTGCTCCATCAGCTGACGCATCATGGGCGTCACCCGGGACCGGTCGACCTTGTCAAATGTCAGCGCCATCTTGGGTATCCATCTTCTTGTCCAGCCGTCCTTCCAGCGAGAAGGAGCCGGCCTTCTCGATCAAAACGGGGACGTATTGACCGATCAGTGCATTTTTGTCCGGGGGGTCTGCTTGTAAGGATGTCATGGACGGGAATGAAACGTTGACCAGGCGGTCATCCCGGGTTCTGCCTGAAAAGATGTCAGGGTCCCGGCGGCTGGGTCCGTCAAGAAGGACATCCACTTCTTTCCCGATTATTTTCTGATTGGATTCCAGGCTCAGCCGGTTCTGGAGATTGACCAGACGCTCAAATCGCTCCTGGATCATATCCCGTTCCTCCGAGTCGTAGAGCTCGGCGGCCGGGGTCCCGGTCCGGGGGCTGTAGATGAAGGTGAAGGCCGCATCGAAGCGGGCCTCCTCCATAAGCCAAAGGGTGGCCTGGAAGTCTTCTTCCGTTTCTCCCGGATAGCCGACGATGAGGTCGGTGGTCACGGTCATACCGGGCCGGCTGTCGCGGAGCTTGCGGACCAGGCCCAGGTAGTGGTCCGCCGTATAGCGGCGGTTCATCTTTTCCAGAATCCGGTCGCTGCCGGACTGGAGCGGCAGATGGATATGGGGTTCCACTTTGGGGGATGTGCCGATGACTCTGATCAGTTCATCGGACAGATCCTTGGGATGGGAGGTCATGTAGCGGACGAGTTCCAGTGAAGGTACTTGGGCCACTTCTTCCAGGAGCCTTGGGAACCCCGGGCTCTCCTCTCCCCTTCTGCGCATGTCATTGCCATAGGAGTTGACGTTCTGGCCCAGGAGCATGATCTCGGCGGCTCCCCCGTCAACGGCCCTTCTTACCTCTTCCAGGATGTCTTCAAAGGGCCGGCTCTTCTCCCGTCCCCGGGTATAGGGAACAATGCAGTAGGAGCAGAAATTGTTGCAGCCGGTCATGATGGTGACCAGGGCCCTGTGATTGCGGGTCCGGCGGACCGGCATTTCTTCCGCAAAGGCGTCCCGGTCCCGTTTGGTCAGGTCCAGCGTCTTCTTCTTTCGTGAACTTGCCTCAAGGGTATCCAAAATAGCGGCCGGCAGGACTTCCATGGCTCCGGCACCCAGCAGGAAGTCGACGAAGGGGAAACTTGTCAGGATGGTATCTCTGTGGATCAGCTGTTCCATCATGCAGCCGAAGACCCCGATGATGGGGCGGCCGTCTTGTTTCATGGGTTTCAGTCGGCCCACATGACCGAAGAACCGATCGTCGGCATTGGCTCGTACGCTGCAGGTATTAAAAAGGACCAGGTCGGAACTTTCCAGCTCCAAAGCCGGGACAAGGCCCGCTTCTTCCAGGATTCCTGCTGCAATCTCGCTGTCATGGTCATTTTGCTGACAGCCGAAGGTCTGGATATGGTAGGCCGGGAGACGGCCGTAATCCCTGGTAAAAGTCAGGCTCCATTCCCGGAGCCGGCTGAGGTCATCTTTTATTTGTTCTTTATTTGAATAAGTTTCCAATGGGTCTGTTTCCAATATCCTTCATTTATTTTTCAGGGCTGTCCGCTCTTGGCCGGTCAGTCAAAGGCAGCATTTCGATGGTGTCTGCCGGCAGGGATTTTCCAGCCAGATGGTGGGACAGTTCCCAGGCCAGGGGTTCTGTTGTTCCCGTCTCCCCTTCCTGTTTCTTCACAGAGCGGCGCTTGCGCAGTCTCTTGGGCATGATCGCCATCTTGACTGCGATTTCGGGACGGAGTGAAAAGGCCTTGAGGTTCCCGACATCATCCAGGTCGGAGAAGACCACCATCTCCGAGTACTCCCATTCATTCAGGGGCTTTTCAAAGCGGATGGCCAGGAGCAGGCGCTTTCTGGCTTTGGGGTTGCGGGTCACCCAGGCCCGGACGCTGGAGAAGCGGGGGATGGTCTTGAACTTCAGGTGATTCATCATCTGACGGTCGCTTTGCCCTTCCAGGGAGCGGCCGTAAAAGAGGCCCACCCGGCTGATTTCCGAAAGCGGGATCAGGCGGATGCCCACCATGTCTTCGACGATCAGTTCATCATTGCGGGTAATAAAAAGATGGCAGGCCATGCCGGTCAAGCTTGAAAGGCCGGTGACCACGGTCAGAACCCCGCCCCATTTGGCCTTCCGTTCCCGGGTTTCCATGCGGATCCGTCTTTTGGTCTGAAGGCCCCGGATTCTTTTCCAGACGATGGCGCCCAAAGCGATGGACATAAGAACCAGTCCCATCTCCACGGACAAGGTCCCCTGCCAGACCAGGAAGAGGGCGCTTACAAAAAGAATCAGATATGCCAAAATCATGGGAATATTCTAGCATACCGGCCTTCAGGCGCCGGCCCTTTTGCGGCTGATGCTGCCGTCATTCTTGTGGATGTGGAAGGCCGGGACGGACACCCTGACCGATGACAAGGGGTAAACCAGGCTTTCCCTTCCCAGCATGGTGCCGGGGTTCAAAACGGCATTGCAGCCGACCTCCGCATGCTCGGAGATCATGGCGCCGAATTTGCGGAGCCCGCTCTCTATTTCCCTCTCTCCCAGCCGGACTTTGACAGGGCCCTTGTCAGCCCGGAGGTTGGAGGTGATGGATCCTGCTCCCATATGGGCGCCGTAGGACAGGATGCTGTCGCCGACATAGTTGAAGTGCGGAACTTCCACGGAACCGGTTAAGATGACATTCTTCAGTTCGGTGGAGTTTCCGATGACTGACCCGGGGCCGGCATAGACATTCTTCCGGATGAAGGCGCCGGGACGGACCTCCACCCCCTCCCCGATGATGCAGGGGCCCAGGAAGGTCACATAGTCGGCTATCTTGGCCGTCCGGTGAACGAAAACACCCTCTGTCCTTTTCTCATAGTCAGCCGGTGAAAGAGCAGGTCCGAGCTCCGAAATGAAAGTCCCGATCCCGGACAGGATCTCCCAAGGGTAAAGGCTGTCCATGAAGAGCTGGTAAAAAGGTTCATTGCCTTTCAGGTTAAAAAAATTCCGGGTTAAAAGTCTATCCATCTTTACGCTGTCTGCCTTTCTTTCTGCCATCTCTAAATATTATATAGTCTGGGTTCAAAACCACGCCGTGATCAGAACCATTTATTCCGCTTGAAATAAACCATCAGGAGCACAAGGATGACCAGGGACCCGATGGCGACGAGAGGATAGGCCAGTTCCCATTCATATTCCGGCATCTGAAGATTCATGCCGTACCAGCCGGCGATCAGCGTCAGAGGCAGGAAGATGGAGGTGACGGCCGTGAAGAGCTTCATGATCCGGTTCAGCCGGATGTCCATCTCGGCCTGGTAGGATTCCCGGACCTGGGTAACATAGCTCTGAAGGTCCAGTACGGATTGGTGGAGCCTGGAAGTTCTCCGGGATAGAAGCTGGAGGGCCCGTCCCCCTTTGACAGATACCAGATCCCCTTCATCTTCTGCAAACATATCCAGGACAAAGAGCAGCTGTTCGTAATGGTGCTTATAGGAGGTCAACTCTTTTCGCAGGGCCAAAAGCTCATGGATGACATCGCCCCCCTTGTCGGATAACACCCGCATCTCCAGGTCCTCGATCTCATCTTCGATGTCTTCGAGCTCAGTGGGCGACCGGCTTGTGAACCCTTCCAGGAAACGGATCAAAAGGCGCTCCAGGTTCAAGCCGCCCTCCTTCCCTTCCATATGGCGGAGAAGGTCGTCCCGGACTTCTTCCAGTCCTCTGCCGGTAAAAAGAAGAAGATTTCTGGAATGGTACAGACAGACCTGACCGGACGCTTCCGACAAATCAAAACCCAACTTCCTAAGACAGGCAAAATCAAAGCCTTCATGGCTTTCATGGACCATGGTCTTGCCTGACAAAGCGATCTCCATGGGGCGGACCGGCAAAGAAAAGAGGGAAAGAATCTCCCCGGCTTCCTCCGGCTCCACGAAGGCCAGGAGAGACTGGTCCGGCTCAATGCCGTCTTTTGCAACTTCTTTAAGTTTATTCCCGATGAACTGGTAGAACATGGCCGGTCTCCTTCATAGCCTGTCGATACACGAGGCCAGATGACAAGGACTCTTGCTTTTGTCTATTCTACCATCGGAGGCGTAAAGAGATAGGAGGTCATGGACATGGCCCCCATCAGCCGCTGATCGTTAGAGACGCTGATCTCGTCGTCATCACAAGCGGCCCCCAGGGCGACAAGGAGAGGATAAAAATGTTCCACGGTCCGGAAGGCCTTTTCATGGCCGGGAAGCTTGCGGTAATCCACGACATCCGAAAAACGTCTGTCCCGGATACTCTCTATCACTGCCTCATCGAACCGGTCGGCCCATTCAAAGCCGTCCTTCTTGTTCCAGCTGACCAAAGACAGGTTATGGACCACGTTTCCGCTTGTGAGAATCAAAACATCTTCATCCCGCAGCGGACGCAGCATCCGGCCCAGCTCAAAGTGCTCTTCCGGACTGGTCCGGTAGCCCACTCCCATAGTGACAATAGGGATGTCGGCCTTGGGGTACATATGGATCAGGACCGACCAGATCCCGTGATCCAGACCCCAGCTGTTGTCGGCCGTCAGCCGGCCTTCACAGAGCTCCAATGCTCGGCCGGCATATTCAGGTGCTCCAACGGTATGGTATTTCACCTGATAAAGCTGATCGGGGAAACCGTACATATCATAAATCTGTTTATTCTCCATAGACGTACTGATACGGGGACGGTCCTTGGCAAAGTGGGCGGACACCGACAAAATAACCTTGGGTTTACCTAATTCCTCCCCCAGCTTCTTCCAGCTCCGGCTGAAGCTGTTGTCTTCAATGGCATTCATGGGGTTGCCGTGACCGACGAAGAGGACCGGCATTCTGCTATTCACGGACATAGTATCTCTCCCTTGCTGATCAAAGTAAAAAGATTGCTTAGATCTCAATAAGTATATACAAAGAAGCCAGTAATGGCAGATTCGCAAGGCCTGGAGGGAAGAAAAATGTCAGGTTGAAAAGAAAATAACCTTCAACTTGACATCTCATCTGGCAAATGTGCCGTTTGTTGATACAAGAGCTGATTATATCCATTCTATGCGCTATCTTGTCCTTTGCTTTCTTCATTTTCTGGGGTCTGTATATTTTGAGACTATTGCTCCCATTTCAAGGGTACATTTTTCAACAAACCTTCAATGATGGCGCGATAGGCTTCCCGCTCTGGAACTTCGGTGATCGTCGTCACACGGTTTCCCGCATCTTTTGAAGAGGCTCCACAGTGGTAAACCTTCTCGCTTTTTGTCCCGTCATCCAAAATGATATAGCGATCATGGAAGATGCCACCCGATGTTTTCAACGTGATCCCCCGGTTTGGGTATTCTTTGGCGAAATCGTCGTATTCCAGCATTTCAGAAGAACAGTTTAACGCCCACTAAGCTGAGCTATGCTCCCGCTTTGAAGAAGCCGAGGACAAGATGACCGGACCCAAGGAAGAACGTCAGGCACGGGAGGAAGCGGCCATAACGATCTGCGGCATGATGTTTGCCTTTCAGGAACTTCCTGATCTGCCGCTAAAGTTCAATCAGAAGCTCCGGCAGACAGCGCTTGAAAAAGTTGTCGTTTACGCTTGTTTTCAGGCAAAAAAAGAACGATCTTGCTGAAATTGTATCAACAAGACCGTCTAAATTGGTCGAGGTGACAGGACTTGAACCTGCGGCTTCTTGCTCCCAAAGCAAGCGCGCTGCCAACTGCGCCACACCTCGCATAAGCCATCATAAAGACAAGCGGCAAACACGTCAACTCCCCCCACTTGACAAGAATATTTTCCTTTCCTATAATCACGGGGCGCCGTTCAGGGCAGAAGGGCCATTAGCTCAGTTGGTCAGAGCAGCCGGCTCATAACCGGTCGGTCCGGGGTTCAAGTCCCTGATGGCCCACCAGCCTGATAAACAATG
>DUUZ01000076.1 GCA_012841255.1 Clostridiaceae bacterium | reverse complement strand
TTGCTCTCCTCCAGCCTCTTGTCCATGGTCTTCTCCACGGCATTGATGATGTTGTGGTAGCCGGTGCAGCGGCACATATTGCCGGACAGTTCGCGGCGGATTTCATCCCGGCTGTACTTCTTGCCTTCGCGGAGCAGATGCTCGGCCGACATGATGAAACCGGGGGTGCAAAAACCGCACTGGATGGCAGCCTCATCGATGAAGGCCTGCTGGATGTCCGAGATATTGCCTTCGAGGTCCAGCAGACCTTCGACCGTCAGCACCTCCTTGCCGTCAATCCAGACCGCAAGGAAGATACAGGAGTCAAAGGGCTTGCCGTCGATCAGGACCGTACAGGCCCCGCATTCGCCGACCTCGCAGCCTTTTTTGACCGAGGTCATCCCGAACTCGTTACGGAGGACATCCGCCAAGGATTCCCGCATGTCGATGGACGCGGTTACTTTTTTACCGTTCAAAGTGAAAGTGATCTGCTTATATTGAACATTGCTCATTACACATTACCTCCTGCGCGCCGAATGGATTCAATCAGGCAGCGGCGGGCCAGTTCTCCCTGGATATGCAGGCGGAATTCTTTTGTTGCGCGCCAGCTGGTCCGGGGGTTGACGTCTTCGAGTGCGCCTGCGGCGAAGCTTTCAATGGTATCTGCCGAAACTTCCTTGCCGCGGACGGCTTCTTCGGCCGACCGGGTCCGCAAGGGGACCGGGCCTGCGACGCCATAGCTGATCCGGGCATCTTCGATGGTCTTCTTGTCTGCGCTCAGCTTGACATTGACGGAGCAGCCGCTGGTTGCGATGTCCATGGCATCCCGCATGGCGTATTTGATGTAGCTGCCGTGGTAGCCCCGGTAGCTCTCCGGACGGATCAGGACCGCGGTTGCAATCTCGCCCGGCCGGATATCCACCTTCTTGGCGCCCAGGTAAAAGTCAACCAGGGGAACCAGGCGGACACCTTCCGGTCCGGTCAGTTCCATGACGGCATCATGGGCCAGAAGGGTGGAGGCTGTATCGGCCGAGGTGACCCCGTTGCAGGTGTTGCCGCCGATGGTGCCGATGTTTCGGACCTGGGGGCCGCCGACCGTGCCGGCCGCCTCACCCAGGACGGGAATCAGTTCGCGGATGAGGGGATCCTGTTCAATTTCTGTAAAACTGGTCACCGCGCCGATGCGGATGCTGCCGTCATCGTCAAGCGAGACCCCTCTGATTTCGTCGAGGCCGAAGATGCTGATCAGGTCACAGCCGGCAAGTCCCCCTGCCCGGATGCTGATCAGGACGTCGGAGCCTCCGCTGATGATCACGGCCTGCGGATTTTCGGTCCGGAGCCGGACGGCGTCTTCGACTGAAGCCGCTTCGTAAAGATGGTTAATGTCGTACATAGGCTCTCCTCATCTACTCCTGGCCGGCAGGCTGCAATTCGGGACTCTTGGTCTCTGTCTCAGCCTCCCCGCTGACATGGATCACGGTATCCTTCAGTTCTTCGTAGGCCTTGCGGCGGAGCTGGCGCTCTTCCTCGGATCCGAGGAGGCCGGCTTCGGTGAAGTCCCGGAAAAGCTGGTGAGGGGTCATGGGGGCGGTGTTGACCGCGACTCCCGTGGCCTGCAGGATGGCGTTCCGAATGGCCGGTGCCGGGGAACAGGTCGGAGGTTCACCGAGTGCCTTGGTTCCAAAGGGGCTGGTCGGCTCTGCATTTTCCACAAATCCCGTCTTTAGATCGGGGTGGTCCATGGTGGTCGGCAGTTTGTAGTCCAGCAGGTTGTCATTCAAGACCCGGCCGGTCTTCTCATCGAAGAGCAGAGACTCGTAAAGGCCGTAGCCGATTCCCATGCTCATGCCGCCGTGGACCTGGGCCTGGGCCAGCTGGGGATTGATCAGGGTGCCGCAGTCGTGGACGTTGATCATGTCGAGGAGCTTGGCCTTGCACATGGGAATATCCACCTCGACCTCGGCAATGGAGACTCCGAAGGAGTAGGCATTGCTCTGAACCGAGTAGGTGCTTTCAGCGGCGATATTTTCACTGGTTTCAAAGGTGTAGAGAATTTTGGTGACCAGTTCGCCCAGCGACATGAGGACGCGGCCGTCGGATTTCCTGACGATGTCGCCCCTGACCAGGTCAAGCAGTTCCTTGGGCATGCGGGTCAGGGTGTGGGCATGGCCCAGGATCTTGTCCCGCATGATGCTGCCCGTCTGGGCGACTGCAAAGCTGCTGACATAGGTCTGGCGGGAGCCGTAGGCGCCTGAACCGTAGGGGGTCACATCCGTATCCTGATTGGTGAAGACGTGGACATCCTCGAATCTGACACCGACCGCATCGGCCACCATCTGGGCGAAGACGGTATCAAAGCCCTGGCCGATTTCGGTTTCGCCGATCATGGCCTGGACTGTGCCGTCGGGGTTCAGCATGAGGCGGCAGGTCGAGGTCTCAATGCTGATGGGCCAGACCGCCGTGTTGTACCAGAAAAGCGCCATGCCGATTCCGCGCCGGACGGGTCCGGTCTGGTTCTTGTACAGTTCGCGCTTCCGGTCGTAGTCCATGATTTCCCGGGCCTTGTCCATGGACTGGCGCAGGCTGTCGTGGTAAAGCTCGTTCTTGGAGAAGTCGTCATAGTAGCCCAGAGGCATGCTGTGTTTGTGGCGGAACTCGTAGGGGTCCAGCTCCAGCTTTGTGACGATGTCGTCGATATGGCTTTCCAGGGCAAACATGGCCTGGGGGATCCCGTAGGCCCGCATGGCGCCGGCCGCCGGTTTATTGGTGTACATGGTCCAGCCGTCGGCGACATAGTTTTCAACCGGGTAAAGCTGGGGGAAGGCTCCCATGCCTTTTTGCAGGACACCGTGTCCGTGCGAGGCGTAGGCGCCGTTGTCGGAAAAGTGTTCCGCCTTGCGGGCCACGACTGTCCCGTCGGGGCGGACCCAGGAGATGATATGCGCGTGGATGGCGTGGCGGACCCGGTT
>DUUZ01000075.1 GCA_012841255.1 Clostridiaceae bacterium | reverse complement strand
GGCCAGGCAGCGGGAGGGAACGACCGAGGCTCCGGGATAGGGGCTGGACTTGATGTCGGTCAGCTCCAGAATGCCCGGCCCCAGGACCGGGTGCCGGGGCGGGGTGATTTCCCGGATCTTCCGGATGGCATCCGTCATCAGGTAGACGGCATTGAAACCCTTCTCCGGATTGGCCGAATGAGCCGGGACTCCCAGGGTCTCCACCTGGATTTCAGCCCTGCCCCTCTGCCCGATATTGAGCTGGAGGCCGGTCGCCTCACCGATAATGACGACATCGGGATCGCAGATTTTGGAAATGGAACGGGCCGCGACACCTTCGAAGACCTCCTCCTGGACCACGCCGGCAAAGACCAGACTGCCCGCGAAGTTGCCTCTACTTGCTTCCAGAAAATCGCAGGCGGCGACGGCCATGGCGCTGACCGCGCCCTTCATGTCTGAACTTCCCCGGCCGTAGATCCTGTTTCCATGAATCCGGCCTTCAAAGGGCGGATGAGTCCATGAATCGGGATCGGGTACAGGGACTGTGTCCACATGACCGTCGAAGAGGATAACGGGTCCTTTTTCCTTCCCCCGGACCGTCACGATCAGGCTGCCATACTCATCGGTGGTGAAAGTCTGAATGCCCCGGGAGACAAAATAATTCTTGAGGACTGAAATAACCTCCTCCTCTTGCCCGGACAGGCTTTTTGCCCGGATCAGATTCTGGCAGAGGGAAATCAGGGAAGAAGCATACGCTTGGACAGGCATGGTTTTTGAATTCTCCTTTTTGATGATGACAGCTCTCCTTGATCATAGCATTTGGCGGGCCCCGCTTCTTTGATAAAGGAAGCGGGGGCAGGTATCGTGCTTTGTGGCGGCGTCCCCGGAAAGGAATCTTCTTTGCATAATTACAGTCCCAATTATTCAGGTCAATATGTCGGTGAACAGGGGTTCTTGTCCTCTCTTGAAGTCATGGATCTTCTCTATCGGATCGTCTCTTCAAAAAGTGTCTTCGGAGAGGAATATGAATGCGGTATGCTCCTGGCGGAAATAGCCAGATCCGAAGGTCTTGTGGTTGAAATCCAGCCGATCGCCGATCGAAGGGACAACATCCTGATCACCCTGGGAGCGGATTCCTATCGTTCCAGCCGGCATGGCCTGCTTTTTCACGGCCACTATGACACAGTCCCGGCCCTGGATATGCCGGATGCCTTCGATGTGGGTATCCGGGATGGTTTTTTACGAGGGAGGGGTGCGGTCGACCAGAAGGGGGGATTGACCGCAGCCCTTGCCGCCCTTATTGCCATGAAACGTTCCGGCAGGAAACTTAAAAGATCGATCTGTCTGGCAGCCGTTGTTGATGAAGAATCCGAGCACCGGGGAAGTTACACCCTGGCACGGGAGGGAATCCGGGCGGACTATGCCATCGTGACAGAGCCGACCAACCTTTCAAAAGTTGAATTCGGCTGCCGGGGGAGTGCCCCGCTTCAGATCATGGTGGAAGGCAGGACAGCTCACGCGGGCTCAGCAGCGGAAGGGATCAATGCCATAGAGAAGGCCCTGCCTGTCCTGGAGAGGCTTTTCGATCTCGAATTTCTTCCCCTGGACCTGGGGGAGCTGGGGGAGGTCAGGGGATCCTTGTGTGTCAGCATCATGGAGGCGGGAACCGGCTACAACAATGTGCCCCATCAGGCCGTCATTTGGATGGACCGGCGGACCGTGCCCGGCGAGGATACGGCTTTTGCGCTGGCAGAAGTCCAGTCCGTCCTGGACCAGGTGAAAAAAGAAGACCCCGGTTTTTCGGCCCGGGTCAGGGTGGCCCGCCCCGACTGGTCCTGGCCTCCGATCATTGAGAGAGGACTCAATCCCACCCTGACTCCTGCGGATACGGAGCTCTTTTCGGTTTTGGAAAAAGCGGCGGCCAAATGCGGAATGGGGAAACCTTCCAAGGCTTTCGCCAACTGTTATTACGACATGGATTTCCTGGTCAATGATCTGGGAATCCCCACCCTGGTTTACGGGCCTGGGGACGGGCGTCTGAATCACAGTGCCCGGGAAGCGGTTGCTGTCGACGATGTCTGCCGGGCAGCCGAGCTTTTCTGCCATGTCAGCGGGGCTCTTTGCCTGTAAACCGGAATTTTACCGGCCGGCAGCAAGATGTTCAATCAGTCCGCCGATCAGGCCGATGCCGGCCCCGGCAAAAATCATCCGGGTCACATCCATCTTTTTAAAGCGCATGAAGACTGCCAGGACAAAAGCGGCCGCGGCAACATAGTCGGGGGCCGTAAGTGAGGAGCCGGGAAAAAGTGAGGACATAAACATGGACAGGGCGGCAATGGCGATGAGACCTGCCACTCCGGGACGCAGTCCTTTCAGGGCTCTTTTGATCAGGGTGATGCGGCCGCCATGGAACATGAACCAGCCCAGAAAAAGCAGGAAGACGGTCTGGGGGAGGACGGCGGCGACGGAGGCAATGACAGCTCCGGGAATACCTGCCACCCGTGTTCCGACAAAGGTTGCGGCATTGAGGGCAATGGGGCCGGGGGTCACCTGGGAGATGGCGATGATATCCGTCATTTCCCGCAGGGTCATCCAGCCGTGGCGGCTGACGACGACCTGCTCGATCAGGGGAAGGGCGGCATAGCCGCCTCCGAAGGCAAAGGCGCCGACTTCCAGGAAGGCCAGAAAGAGTTTGATATAGATCATGGGATTCTTTCCTCGGGGATGAAGGTGAAGGCCAGGATCCCGGCAAGGCCCAGCGCCAGGATAAGGAGCCCGTTGTTGATGGAGGTCAGGTAGCCCACGGCAAAGGCCAGGATCATGAGCGAGGAGGAGAAGATCTTATGCTCCCGCAGACAAACCCGGGCCAGATCATAGACGGCAAAGATCATGATGGCTGAAATAGCTCCGCTCATACCGCGCAGGACCGTCTGGACCCAGAAGTTGGCGGCGAAGGCCTCATAGGCGAAGAAAATGGCTGAGATGATGATAAGGGGCGGC
>DUUZ01000074.1 GCA_012841255.1 Clostridiaceae bacterium | reverse complement strand
TAAGGACAAGGTGGATGCCTATGAAGAGCTGAAGACAGCCCTGTCCCTTTTGACCACCTTTGAAGACAAACATATCTTGGGAGCGGCTGTCATCAACCGGGAGCTGGGCCCCCTCTTTGATCTCTTCCGGGTCAAGGCCGGCCGGCTGGACGGGGTCACCGTCTCCTCCGGCGAAACTCTTCCTGCCGTTGATCAGAATATAGGGCTGGTCGGACGCGTCCATTCCACGGAGCTTTCCTCCAGCAAGATCCTGCCCCTCATCCATGAGGCCTATGCGGTCAGTGCCAAGGTGGAAGGGACCTACCGCGCGTCCTTCCGTGTCCGCGGGGATCTGGAGCTGAAGGAAGAGGGTCTGTGCCTGGCGGACCTGATCGCGGAGGGCACGCCGGTCCGGGTGGGGGACCGCCTGGTCACATCGGGGGACAGCGGTGTCTATCCCGAGGGCATACTGATCGGGCATGTGACCGAGATCCGCCGGGACAGTCAGGGCAGGACCCTGACCTGCGTTGTGGAACCGGCTGTCTCCTTTGATGATCTCCGCTATGTGTTTATCCTGATGGAGGCTGACGATGAGTCTTGAAACCGGACTTCGACGGCGCCTTCTGGTTTATGGACCGGCTCTTCTCCTCCTGACCCTTTTGCAGTTCCAGCTATCCGTATCTGCTGCCTTTGCCGTGCCGGACTTTCTTTTCCTGCTCCCCCTTCTGGCCGCCATGTGGACACCGGGCTATGATGGTTTTGTCCTGGGGCTTGCGGCTGGTTTTATCCGGGATTTTGCTGCCGGGCGGGGCTACGGCCCGGGCATGCTGCTTGGCATGGTTCTGGCCCTTTGCGGCCAAGCGGCGGCCGGCCGGGGCTGGCAACAATATCTTTCACGGCTGGGCATTTTGCTTTTTCTTTCCACAGTCTTCCACGACGGCCTTCTGACCCTTTTGGCCTGGTTCATGCCCCTGGGAATCCAGACGGGCAGTCTGGCCCTGGCCTTGAAACTCTTTATCTACGGTCTGCCGACCCGCCTCTTGGCCAACCTGGCTGGCGCGGCCCTGCTTTCCGGCCTCTTTGCCCTGGCCTTCTACAGCCGCAAAAAGGATGACGGCAGCCCGGCCATCGACTTTCGGGGAGGTGAAATCCAGGATGCCTGACAACTCCCGATTCCGTGAAGTCGTGTCCTCCATGCCCATGACAGGGACCTCCATACGGAGAGCTTCGGGCATGACCCGAAAAAGTTTCTTTTCGGGCGGCCGTTTTGCGCTTCTTGCCGGCCTGATCGCACTGGTTCTCTTTTTGATTCTTGTCCGGACCAGCATTCTCCAGCTTTTCGGCAGCCAGGACAGCTTTGTCCCCGAGACGGTCGGGGGCACCAGCGAAATCTATCTGTCGGCCCCCCGGGGGGATATTGTGGACCGCAATGGTCTGCCGCTGGCCGTCTCCGACGCCGTCAACCGGGTGGAACTGGTGTCGACCCAGATGACAAACGAACAGCTTAACCGTTTTCTCCTGGACCTGGCCCTTCTTTTTGATGAATTCGGGGCATCTTTCAACAGCCCCCTGCTTGCATACTTTGACCTGCCGGCAAATTCCCGTGACAGCAATCTGCTTGAAAATGATGAATCCCTGTCCTTTGTCTTTCGCAAGACCTACGATCAGATCCTGGACTGGCAGACCGACAAGGATCTCTTCAATATGCTGGAAGCCGACAAGGCCAAGACCGAGCGCCAGAAGCGCAGGGTGGTCCGGGACAATCCCGACGATTTCTTTGACTACCTGCTATACGATTACTTTGTCATCGAACCTGACCGGAGTTCGGGCAGCCGTCTTTACTCGGACGGCGAAGCCTTCACCATCATGCAGCTCCGCTACCTGATCCTGGAGAACAACTGGCTCTATATCAGCGGTCAGCCCCTGGTCCTGGCCGACCATGTCCCCGAAGCGCTGTCCGCGCGCCTGATCGAACAGAACTACCGCTATCCGGGCATCCAGGTCACCCGGCATTACGAGCGCCGCTATACGGACGACAGCCGCTATGTCGGCCATGCCCTGGGCTATGTCGGGTCCATCTCCTCCCTGGAGTACAGCCGGCTGAAAGGACAGGGCTATTCCATCCACGACCTGGTCGGCAAAACAGGTGTGGAGCAGGCGGCCGAACGTTATCTGCGGGGGGAATCCGGAACCGCAACCCTGGAATCATGGTACGGTGAGGGGGCTTCAAGCCCGGTCACCTTCCCCGGCGAGACCTCTCTTTTGCCGGTTTCGGGCAATGAGGTCAAGATGACCATCGACATGAATCTGCAAAAAGTTGCGGCCGATGAGCTGGAGCGCAAGATCATGGAATACCGGGGCAGTCTGCACCGGGAACGGGTTCTGGAGGCGCCGGGCGGCTGTGTCATTGTCCTGGATGCCAAGACCGGGGCAGTCCTGGTCAACGCCAACTACCCCAGTTACGACCCGGCGGATTTCCTTTCGCAAAGCAAGGATCCAGATGCGGCTGCCCGGGTGATGGACCTCCTGACTGACACTGAGACCCGTCCGCTTTTAAACCGGGGGATTGCCGAAACTTATACACCGGGTTCCACTTTCAAACCCATCACCGGGATTGCCGCCCTGGAATACGGGGCCATATCCCCCTACAACAATGTCCTGACCTGCCGGGGCAGCCAGGAGATCGGGGGCTTTCAGTGGTACTGTTATCTGCGCTATACCGGGCACGGGGATCTAGATTTTTCCCGGGCCATGGTGACCTCCTGCAACCTATATTTCTTCCAGATCGCTGTTGAAACGGGCATTGACCAGATCAGCGAAATGGCTCAGCGGCTGGGCCTGGGCGAGATGCCCGGCCTGGATATCGCGGGGGAGGCAGCCGGAGTCCGCCCATCCCGTGAAGTCAAAAAACAGCTTAATGCCCTGCCGGAGGACCAGACCTGGTTCATTGCCGATACCTGCCAGACCTCCATCGGCCAGTTTTACAACAGCTACAGCATGCTGCAAATGGCCCGCGCGGTCGCGGGCTATGCGACCAATTACCTGCCCACTCCGCATTTCATCCAGGAAATTACCTCTCCTGACGGATCGGTTCTGATCCCCGAAAAGATCGAGCGGGTTTCCCTGGGGCTGGACCCAGTCAATATGGCGGCCATGAGGGAGGGGATGGTGGCCCTGTCCAAAGAACGGAGCAACCGGACCGGGGTTCTTTTCCATGATTTCCCCATCGCCGTTGCCTGTAAGACGGGGACTGCCGAGGCCTATAACGACAAGATGGAGGCCATATCCAATTCGGTCTTTGTCTGCTATGCCCCGGCCGATGATCCGGAGATCGTCATTGCCCATGCCATCTCCGACGGCCCCTTCGGAGAATATTCAGCAGACATTTCCTACCGGATCCTCTGTGAGTATTTCGGTATTGAACCCACCCACGACCGGATGGGTTCCTATGACGAGTACAGGGGCCGCTAAATCTGTCTTGTTAAGCGCTTGTGATTCGTTTACAATGGTATTCGTGCCTTTTATGTGCTGCGGAAAATGAATGAGAGGAATAGAACGGCATCCCTATGCTGATCCGTTTCGTTAAGTGAAATGAAAATTGTACTCTTGGCCGACACATCAAAAAATGATCTACTGGTGAATTTCTGTATTGCCTATAAGCAGATTTTGGCCCGGCACGACCTTATTTCGCCCATTAATACAGCCCGGCTGATCAAGGAAGCCACGGCCCTGCAGCCGGAGACTTATTCCTCGGATATGGACAGCATCTACAGCCGTCTGTCCTCCCTGGCTCTCTATAATGAAATTGATGCGGTGATCTGCATCCGGGATCCGGCGATACCATCCCCTGAATCCCAGCAGCGCCTGTTTCAGTCCTGCGATGTCAACAGCATTCCCTTTGCGACCAATACGGCGACTGCTGAAATTCTTGTTCTGGCCATCAACCGCGGTGATCTCGACTGGAGAGAACTGATCCGGACATGACCAAACGCATCCAGCTGACCCAAGAACTCTTCTATTACCGGGAGCGCTTCCGCTCCTGCAATGTTTATGTGCTGAATGCCTTTGACCGCGCTGTACTTTTTGACCCTTCCATGGGGCCCGAGGATGTGGATATTCTCCTCCCGGTCACCATGTTGGTTGCGACCCACGCCCACTATGACCATATCGGGGCCATTAATCTCTGGAAGGAAGAGATGCCCGGCCGGCCCTTTCTCCTCCATGCGGGGGATCTGCCCATGCTTCGTGACAGCGCCCTCAATGCCTCGGTCTTCTTCGGCAGGGCGGCCACCTACCAGGATCCCGACCGCTGTCCCGAGGACGGTGAGACCATCGAAATTGATCACGAATACCAACTCAGGGTTTATCACACACCCGGGCATACCATGGGTTCTTCCTGTTTCTTGATCATCCGCAAGCAAGGAGAAGAGGAGATCCCCATCGCCCTCGTCACCGGCGACACGCTCTTTGACCGGGCCTGGGGCCGGACCGATTTCGCCACTGGAGATGACCGTCTCATGCGGCGGTCCCTGGAATCCCTTCACAAGCTCTTGAGCCAGCTGCCGCCCGACCTGCCGGTCTGCCCCGGCCACGGAGCCACGACGACCTCAGAAGCGGCCTGCCGTTTTCTGGAACGGATGGACTTTGCAGGCTGACCCGGCTCCTCCGGCAAAATGACATGAGAGGACCTCCGACGCCGTCCCCCGGGACGGTTTTTTTATTTTGAAATCAGGCAGACTTTCAAAAAGAAGAAGGGAGGAACAAACATGGGTTTTTCACTTGAGGCCATTGCGGTCATACCCTGCTGTCTTTCGATCCTGGCGCATTCGACCGCCCTGTCGGAGCCTGCGGCAACGGGCTTCAAAGAGACTGCGTCTCTTGCGGCGCTGGCGGCATCCAGGACGGGGGAGGAGACGGCAAGCATCCGGCACCTGTCCTTTGAACTGGACGGGGCCTCCATCCCGGGACTTGACACCCGGCCGCAAAAGATGATTGAAGCCATGTCCCTGGCCCGGGATAGCTACCGCCTGCTGACAGGCCAGGGTCAAAGCCTGCCGGATGACCGGCCATGATCAGGAAGGCGGGAAAGGGGCCTTTCAGGCGGTCGGCTTCG